>VBCQ01000093.1 GCA_005882155.1 Betaproteobacteria bacterium | reverse complement strand
TAGAACCAGCCGAGAAGATCATTCGCGCTCCAGCCGAACGCCGGGGCGGTGCCGAACAGCGAGAACGCCTTGTTCTTGCCATACCAATACGCGCACACCCCATGTCCGCCATCGAGCACGCCGCTGCTGACCGCGTCCTGCATGCCGAAGGCGCCCACCACCGCACCCGCCGGCAAGACGTCGAGCCGCAGCCGCCCACCGCCCATTTCGTTGACGCGTCTCGCGTAGTCCTGGGCGTATTCGTGGAAGATGTCTTTGGCGGGCCAGGTGCTTTGAAACCGCCAGACGACGGGAGTCTGCGACTTGGCGATCATCGGGACGGCGAGCGCCGCTCCACCTGCGGCGGCGCCTGTGGCTGCCTTGAGGAACTTTCGCCGCGTGCCGGCGGACGTGGCGGGTTCGGCTTTCGCCGCGGCGAGCGATTTGCGGGTCATGGCTTCTCCTAAGTGAAACAGCGTCTGCACAACGATTGGCGCCACTGTCTGCCGTCGTCTGATGAGCGACAACTAGGTCTAACCCCCGACGAAAAACCAGCAGCTTCAACGCAGTTTTGACCGCTGCGCATGGCGTGCGACATGCGCACGCGGGTCACTGTCGAATGCCTTCGATGTCGATGAGCAGCCGCACGCGGTCGCCGACAAAAGGCAGGCCGAAGCTGCTGCCGAATTCGCTGCGCTCGAGTTCGCCGTCATTTTTTGCATCCACCGACTGCGCCGGTCGGTCTACACTGCGCGTTCGACCGGTCTAGACCACTTCAATGGCTTGTGACCCCTGCACGCTGACCACCGGCACGATTCCGTTGCTGATCTCGTTTCCGCACGCGGGCACCGACATCCCCCAAAGCATCGCGAGCCGCATGACCCCGGCGGCGCTGCTGCGTGCCGATACCGACTGGCATCTGCCGCAGCTCTATGCCTTCGTCCGCCAGATGGGCGCGAGCACGCTGGTGCCCGGCTACTCGCGCTACGTGATCGACCTGAACCGCCCGCCGACCGACACCAATCTGTATCCGGGCCAAGACTCGACGCGGCTGGTGCCGATCGACACCTTCCGCAAGGAGCCGCTGTACCTGCACGGCGAAGAGCCCGACGCGATCGAGATCGACGCGCGCCGCGCGACCTATTGGCGGCCGTACCACGACGCGCTGCGCGCCGAGCTCGCACGGCTGCGCGCCGAGCACGGCATCGCCGTGCTGTGGGACGCGCATTCGATCGCCAGCGTGCTGCCGCGCTTCTTCGAGGGCAAGCTCGCCGACCTGAACCTCGGCACCGCCGACGGCGCCGCCTGCGCGCCGGCGCTGCAGGCTGCCGTCGAAGGCGTGCTCGCCGCGCAAAGCGCGTACACCCACGTCACCAACGGTCGCTTCAAGGGCGGCTACATCACGCGCGAGTACGGCCGCCCGGCCGATGGCGTGCATGCGCTGCAGATGGAGATGTGCCACGCGACCTACATGGACGAGGCGGCGCCGTTCGGCTATCGGGCCGATCTGGCCGCGCGCGTTCAGCCGCTGCTACACCGCATGCTCGACGCCGTGGTGCAAACGCACCCGTAGCGGGCTTGCGGCGATCGCACACGCGATCTCGGCGGGGTGCTCGGCATCCCACAAGCACAGGTCGGCGTGCTTGCCGACTTCCACTGTGCCGTGCGTTGCCGCCATTCCGAGCGCTGTTGCCGCGTGGCGCGTGACGCCGAGCCAGGCTTCGGCAGGCGTGATGCGAAACAAGGTGCAGGCCATGTTCATCATCAGCTGCAGGTGGGTCGTCGGGCTGGTGCCGGGGTTGCAATCGGTGGCGACGGCCATCGGCACACGGTGGCGGCGCAGCAGCTCGATTGGCGGCGGCTGCGTGTCGCGCAGGAAGTAGTAAGCACCCGGCAACAGCACTGCGACCGTGCCGGCGCGCGCGAGCGCGATCACGCCGGCTTCGTCGACGTGCTCGAGGTGGTCGGCCGACAGTGCGCCGAACTCCGCCGCGAGTGCGGCGCCATGCTGGTTCGACAGCTGCTCGGCATGCAGCTTGACCGGCAGACCGCGGGCCCGAGCGGCCTCGAAGACGCGGCGGGTCTGCGCGGCCGTGAAGCCGATGCGATCGCAGAACGCGTCGACCGCGTCGGCGAGCTGCGCGCGCGCCGCCTCGGGCACGATGCGCTGGACGATCTCGTCGATATACGCGTCGGCG
The DNA here is from genome assembly GCA_005882155.1 of Betaproteobacteria bacterium. GTDB lineage: Bacteria > Pseudomonadota > Gammaproteobacteria > Burkholderiales > Burkholderiaceae_C > Albitalea. The sequence goes on along the minus strand of VBCQ01000093.1, from coordinate 4,862 downwards.
CGGCCGTCGAACTCGCTCGGAAGCGCATGGGCAGCGAGCAGCGTCGTTCGCACGTTGACCGGACAACGCGCACCGAGGCTGCGCGCGACCTGCAGGCATTTCAGCTCGGCTTCAAGCGACAAGCCGTAGCCCGACTTGATCTCGACCGTCGTCACGCCGTGCTGCATCAGGCTGCGCAGACGCCGCTCGGATTGCGCGAACAGCGTGGCGGCGTCGGCGTCGCGCGTGTGCTGGACGGTGGAACGGATGCCGCCGCCGGCGCGCGCGATGTCTTCGTAGCTCGCGCCTTGCAGCCGCAGCTCGAATTCGCGCCAACGGTCGCCGGCGTAGACGAGGTGGGTGTGGCAGTCGATCAGCCCCGGCGTCAGCAGTGCGCCTTCGGCGTCGAGCTCGTTGCCCACGTGCAGCTTCGGATCGAGTTCGCGCATTGCCCCGATCTGCGCGATGCGACCCGCGGTGATCGCGACGAAGCTCGACGCGCTGACACTGCATTCGTCGTCGACGCAAGTTGCGATGCGGACGTTGCGCAGCAACAGGTCGACGCTGGCCATGGGCTCAAGCTTCGCGCAGCAGTTGCGCGCGCGCCGCGACGAAGCGCTGGCACGCAGCGTTTGCGAGCGGGTGAATGCCGTCGCGCACGACGCGTCGGCCGCCGACCCACACATCGGCGATCGCATTCGCGCCGTGGCTCGCGAACAGCTGGCTGGCCAGCCCTTGCGATGGTGTCAGGCCGTGCAGGTCGGCGTCCGGCGACAAGCGAAGGAAATCGGCTTGCTGGCCGGCCGCCAAGCCGGAAATCGCACGCCCGCTCGCACGTGCGCCACCGGCGACGGCGGATCGCCACAGATGCTCGGCGACCTCCGGCGTCGCGGCCGACGCGAGCACGTTGCGCCGCCGCAGCGCAAGGCGTTGCGAGTATTCGAGACAGCGCAATTCTTCGCTTGCGTTGACCGTTGCATGGCTGTCCGAGCCGATCCCCCACGCAGCGCCCGATTCGACGTACGCCGCCGCGGGAAAAACGCCGTCGCCGAGGTTCGCCTCGGTGCTCGGACACAAGCCGACGGTCGCGCCCGACGCAGCGAGCGATCGCAGCTCGGCGCCATCGACATGCGTTGCGTGGACCAGGCACCAGCGTGCATCGACCGCCGCATGGTCGAGCAACCACTGCAGCGGCCGCTCGCCGCTCCACGCAATGCAGTCGTCGACTTCGCGCTGCTGTTCGGCGACATGAATGTGAACCGGCGCGTCGGCATCGATCGCCCGCAGTCCGCTCAGCAATTCGTTCAACGCATCGGGGGTCACCGCGCGCAGTGAATGGGGCGCGGCGCCTGTGCGCACGCCGCTCGCGCGCAAGCGCTCGACGATGCCGAGCAGCGCGTCGACACGGTTGATGAAGCGGCGTTGCTCGGGCAGTGGGTTGCGTCCGCCGAAGCCGCTCGTCTGGTACAGCACCGGCAGCATCGTGAGACCGATGCCGGCGCGCCGCGCCGCCGACGCAAGGCGCAGCGCCATCTCGGCCGGGTCGGCATACGGCTGGCCGTGCGGGTCGTGATGCAGGTAGTGGAACTCGCAGACCGATGTGTAGCCGGTGCGGAGCATCTCGATGTAGAGATGGGTCGCGATGTCTTCCATCGTATCGGGCGACACGGCGGCGGCGAAACGATACATGCGCTCGCGCCAGCTCCAGAAGCTGTCGTCGCCGCTGGTGCGGTACTCGGTGAGGCCGGCGAACGCGCGCTGGAACGCATGCGAATGCAGGTTCGGCATGCCGGGGATGACGGCACCCGCCGCACTCGCCATGTCGGGCGGCGCGCGCGCCCCCGGCGTGACCGCGACCAACTCGCCGCCCTCGTTCCATTCGAGCAGCACATCGCGGGCCCATCCCGTCGGCAGCAAGGCATGGGGCGCGAAAAACGCGCGGCTCGGGTCGCTCGAGGCGCTCGAATTCATGCGTGATCCTGACACAGGCGCACGACGATCAGCGCGCTTGCTGCGCGCAGCGGATGGGCCTGCAGCCGTGGCAGACCGCTGCGCCACAGCAGCGCGTGCAGCGTCTTCAACGCGACATCGCCGACTTGCCATTCGCCGCTCGCGCACAGCAGCAAGCCGGCGTCGGCGGCTGCGACATCGGCGCTGACCGACTGCGTCGCCACGTCGGCAACACAGCAGCCGCGGCGCACCATCACGTTCAAGTCTTCGCACGCGCCGTCGATCAACGACGCTTGCAGCGCCGCGTCGCCGGAGAAACGATGCGGCGCATACGCTTGCGTCAAGCGCCGATCGATCGCGCCGTCGACAGATCGCAGCCGCATGCCGGCGCCGCGCAACAGCACGATGCAACGGTCGACACCAGGGAACGCCGAGAACGGCGCGTCGCGCTCGATCGCAGCCACGCTGATGCGCCAATCGAAATCATCGACCGACGCGTCTGCCGGACTGATCGCGAGCTCGCGCGTCAAGCCGGCGCCGTTCTTCCACGGCACCGTTGCGATCTCGCTCAACGCGATGAGCTCGAACGTCACGCGAGCATCGGCAGCTTGAGACCTTGCGCGCGCGCCGTCTGCTGCGCGAGCGCATAGCCCGCGTCGGCGTGCCGCATGACGCCCGACGCGCTGTCGTTGACGAGCACGCGCGCGAGGCGCTTCGCTGCCGCGTCGCTGCCATCGGCGACGATCACCATGCCGGCGTGCTGCGAGTAGCCCATGCCGACGCCGCCGCCGTGGTGCAGCGAGACCCAGGTCGCGCCACCGGCGACGTTGAGCAGCGCGTTGAGCAGCGGCCAGTCGGACACCGCGTCGGTGCCGTCGAGCATGCCTTCGGTCTCGCGGTTCGGGCTCGCGACCGAGCCGGTGTCGAGGTGGTCGCGGCCGATGACGATCGGCGCGGCCAGCTCGCCGCTTTTCGCCATCTCGTTGAACGCGAGACCGGCGAGATGCCGCTCGCCGAGGCCGAGCCAGCAGATGCGCGCCGGCAGCCCCTGGAACGCAATGCGCTCGCCGGCCATGTCGAGCCAGCGGTGCACATGCGCGTTATTCGGGAACAGCGACTTGATCTTCGCGTCGGTCTTGCGGATGTCTTGCGGATCGCCCGACAGCGCGACCCAGCGAAACGGACCCTTGCCTTCGCAGAACAGCGGTCGGATGTAGGCCGGAACGAAACCGGGGAAGTCGAACGCGTTCGCGACACCTTGGTCGAACGCGACCTGGCGGATGTTGTTGCCGTAGTCGACGGTCGGCACGCCCATCGCGTGGAAGGCGAGCATTGCGCGCACATGCACCGCGCACGACGCCGCCGCGGCTGCGGCAAGCCGCGCGTGTTGCGCCGGGTCGCGCTGCGCGTCGCGCCATTGCTCGACGCTCCAGCCGGCGGGCAAGTAGCCGTTGATGAGGTCATGCGCCGAGGTCTGGTCGGTGACGATGTCGGGGCGGATGCCGCCTGAGCGCGCGCGGCGAACCAGCTCGGGCAGCACCTCGGCCGCGTTGCCGAGCAGGCCGATCGACACCGCCTCGCGCCGCGCGGTGTGCTGCTGAATCATCGCCAGCGCGTCGTCGAGGTCCTTGGCCTGCTTGTCGAGATAGCGCGTGCGCAGACGGAAGTCGATGCTCGCCTGCTGGCATTCGACGGTCAGCGACACCGCGCCGGCGAAGCTCGCCGCGAGCGGTTGCGCGCCGCCCATGCCGCCGAGGCCGGCGGTCAGAACCCAACGTCCGGCGAGGTCGCCGCCGCAGTGCTGGCGACCGGCTTCGGCGAAAGTTTCGTAGGTGCCCTGGACGATGCCTTGGGTGCCGATGTAGATCCACGACCCCGCGGTCATTTGGCCGTACATGAACAGGCCTTGGCGGTCGAGCTCGTTGAAGTGCTCCCAGGTCGCCCACTTGGGCACGAGGTTCGAGTTCGCGAGCAGCACGCGCGGCGCATCGGCATGCGTCTTGAACACCCCAACCGGCTTGCCCGACTGGACGAGGAGGGACTCGTCGTCATTCAGCTCGCGCAAGGTCTCGAGGATCTTGTCGAAGCAGGCCCAGTCGCGCGCGGCGCGGCCGATGCCGCCGTAGACGACGAGCTCCTCGGGCCGTTCCGCGACCTCGGGGTCGAGGTTGTTCTGCAGCATGCGAAACGCCGCTTCGGTGAGCCACGACTTGCAGTGCAGGTGGGTGCCGCGCGGCGCGCGCACGACGCGCCCCGGCGCACTGCGCGCGGCCTGCGCGGCGGCGCTGGCGACGCGCTGATTCTCAGCGGGGGAATTCATGGATGAGCGCCTCTTGCAAGTGGTCTAGACCACTTGCAAGAGCATGCGGGAACTGCCCGCGCTCGTCAAGCTCGCGTCAAGCGCCCAGGCGCGCTGCGATCTTTGCCTTGGTCGCCGTGAGCTCGGCCGGCAGGTGATACGCGAGCTGCTGGAACAGCTCATCGTGCAGCGCGAGCTCGGTCTTCCAGGCCGCCGTGTCGATGCTCGTGACTTGCTCGAACTGAGCCGGCGTGAAATCGAGGCCTTTCCAGGTCAGGTCTTCGTAGCTCGGGGTGACGCCGAACACGTTGTCGTTGCCGTGCGCCGTGCCTTCGACGCGCTCGAGCATCCACTTCAGCACCCGCATGTTCTCGCCGTAGCCGGGCCAAACGAACTTGCCGTCGGCGCCCTTGCGGAACCAGTTGACGCAATAGATCTTCGGCAGCGGCGCGCCGCTCGTCTCGAGCTGCTTGCCGATCGCCAGCCAATGTCCGAAGTAGTCGGCCATGTTGTAGCCGGTGAACGGCAGCATCGCGAACGGGTCGCGCCGCACGACGCCTTGCTGGCCGGCTGCCGCGGCGGTGGTTTCGCTGCCCATCGTCGCCGCCATGTAGACGCCTTCGACCCAGCTGCG
>VBCQ01000096.1 GCA_005882155.1 Betaproteobacteria bacterium | reverse complement strand
TTCCGCGTCTCGCAGCATTGCGTATCGACGCCTAGCTCGACGGCGGCGAGGCGACACGACCGACTCGATAGCCGCCTGCCTTGCGCGTGGTCTTGATTTCAGCGCCGTGCCCACCGGCTTGAATCGCGTTGCCCGGATAGCGCCCTTTGACAACCAAGTCCGGATGGCCATTGAAATAGCAGTTCACGACCAGCGTTCGCGAGTGCTTGGCGAGACTGGCGGTGAGCATGTCCGACAACAAGCCCGACATGATCGCGGGGCGCAGCGTGTCGTCGAGCCGATCGAGCCCTTTGGCGACGAGGCCGGTGTTGACGTCGAAGAAGAAGTCGTACACGTCCTGCATCGCCGAGCGGAAGTCGTCGAGCCGCAGCTCGTACGGCAACGACGCAGTGCTGTTGAAGTTCGCGCTGGCTATGGAATTACGCGTGACCGGCATGGCACCGTTCATTGCTGCAGCACACGCAGAATCTCGCTCCCATACGCCTCGAGCTTCTTCGCGCCGACGCCGCTGATCTGTGCGAGCGCGTCGAGCGAGCCGGGCTGCGATCGCGCCATCTCGGCGAGCGTCGCGTCGTGGAACACGACATACGCGGGCAGGTTGTGCTCGCGCGCGATGTCGGCGCGCCAGGCCTTCAGCGCGGCGAAGCGCGCGAGGCCGGCGTCGTCGAGCGCGACCGGCGGGGCTTTGTCGCGGCCGCGCTCGGCCCTGGCCGCGGATCTCTTGCGCTTCGTCGGCGACTCGATCGCCTGGCGCAGCAGCAGCGTCACATCGCCGCGCAGCACGTCGCGCGCGCTCGGCGTCAGCTCGAGGGTGTTGTATTCGCCTTCGGTTTGCAAATGGCCGAGGGCGATGAGCTGACGCAGCACGGCACGCCATTGCGACTCGCTGACATCGGCGCCGATGCCGAAGGTCGACAGCCGCTCATGATGGAACTGCGCGACCTTGTCGGTCGCCTTGCCGCGCAACACGTCGATCAAATGGCCGGCGCCGAAGCGCTGTCCGCCGTTCTGGTGAAAGCGGTAGATGCACGACAGCGCCTTCCGCGCGGCATCGGTCGCGTCCCAAGTGGCCGGCGGGGTCAGGCAGTTGTCGCACGGGTTTTGCCGGGCGACGCTGCATGGCTCGCTCGACTCGCCGAAGTAGCCGAGCAGGCGCACACGCCGGCAGTCGTGCGACTCGGCTAGCGCCAGCAGCGCGTCGAGCTTGGCGCGCTGGCCGCGCTTGAACTCCTCGCCGGCCGGCCCGTCGTCGATCATCCGCCGCTGGTTCACCACGTCGGCGAGTCCATACGCCATCCATGCGTCGGCGGCGAGACCATCGCGCCCGCCGCGGCCGGTCTCCTGGTAGTAGGCCTCGATGTTCTTCGGCAGGTCGAGGTGGGCGACGAAGCGCACGTCGGGCTTGTCGATGCCCATGCCGAACGCGATCGTCGCGACGATGACGACGCCGTCTTCGCGCAGGAAGCGATCCTGATGCTTCTTGCGCACGTCGGCGTCGAGCCCGGCGTGGTACGGCAAGGCCGTGATGCCCTCGCTCGTCAGCCAGTCGGCGGTCTCATCGACCTTCTTGCGCGACTGGCAGTAGACGATGCCGGCGTCGCCGTCGTGCTCGTCGTGGATGAAGCGCAGCAACTGCGTTCGCGCATTGTCCTTCTCGACGATCGCGTAGCGGATGTTCGGCCGATCGAAGCTGCTGACGAAGACGCGCGCGTCTGCGAGCTGCAGCCGGGTGATGATGTCGGCGCGCGTGAGGTCGTCGGCGGTCGCGGTCAGCGCGATGCGCGGCACCTCGGCATAGCGCTCGTGCAGCACGTTGAGCGCCAGGTAGTCCTCGCGGAAGTCGTGCCCCCACTGGCTCACGCAATGCGCCTCGTCGATCGCGAACAGGCTCACGAGGCCGCGCTCGTGCAGCGAGTCGAGCTGCGCCAGAAAGCGCGGCGTCGTCACCCGCTCGGGCGCGGCGTAGAGCAGCACCAGGCGGCCGCTCATCATCTCGCGCTCGATCTTCTGCGTCTCTTCGAGCGTCAGCGTCGAATTCAGAAATGCGGCGTGCACGCCGGCCTCTTCGAGCGCGCCGACCTGGTCGTGCATCAGCGCGATCAGCGGGCTGACGACAACGGTCACGCCGTGATCGCGGCGATGCCGCGCGATCGCAGGTATTTGATAGCACAGGCTCTTGCCGCCGCCGGTGGGCATCAGCACCAGCGCGTCGCCGCCGGCGGTCACGTGGTCGATGATGTCGGCCTGCGCATCGCGAAACGCCGGGTAGCCGAAGACCTGTTGCAGGATCGCGAGCGGCGTGGCGGGGGCGGCGTGGGGCAGTGCACTCATGGTCGACGGCGAATGGTACAGGGGTGTGCGAGCATCGCGGCTGCGCAAAACGCAAACACAAGCTCAAGGAGAACCCCGACATGCAAGCATCTCGTTGGCTGCGCCGACTGATCGCCGCGCTGCCCTGGCTCGCCGCTCACGCCGCGGCGCTGGCTCAATCGACCGCCGCGTTGCCGATGGCGCCGGTGCGCAACGTGCAGGACAGCTACTTCGGCACCGTGGTCGATGACCCGTATCGCTATTTCGAAAACGTCAAAGACCCCGAGGTCGCAGCGTGGATGAAGGCGCAGGCCGACCATGCGCAGCGCGTGCTTGGCGCGCTGCCCGAACGGCGGGCTTTCTACGACCGCATGGTCGCGCTCGAAGCCGCGAGCGGCGAGCGCGTCAACCGCGTGCAGCGCAGCGCCGATGGGTCGCTCTTTTATCTACACCGCGGCGTCGGCGACAACCAGTTCAAGCTCGTCGTGCGTGCGCGGCCTGACGCGACGATGCGCGTGCTCGTCGACCCCGAAGTGTTGCGCGCGAAGACTGGCCACTCGCATGCGATCAACTGGTTTCGCCCGTCGCCGAACGGCCGCTATGTCGGGTACGGATTGTCGGCCGGCGGCTCGGAGGCGGCGAGCCTGCATGTGATCGACGTGAAGACCGGTCGCGAGATGATTTCGCCGATCGCGCGCGGCGACTACGCGGTCCCGCAGTGGATCGACGAGCACAGCTTCACCTTCCAGCAATTGAAGTTGCTCGCGCCCGGCACGCCCGAAGTCGAGAAATACCGCGACACCCTGACGCTGCGTGCCGACCTGCGCAGTGGCCGCATCGAGACCTTGCCGGTGCGCCAGTGGACAGACCTCGCGCTGACGCCCGACATGGAAGTCGCGCTGCGCCGCTTGCCCGGCGTCGCGCAGGCCTCGGTGCTCGTCGGTGACGGCGTTCGCAACGAGATCGCGTTCTTCGTCGGCCCGTGGACCCAGGTCGCGAACCCGAAGGCGCGCTGGACGCGCGTCATCGGCTTCGACGATGGCGTCGTCGGCTACGGCGTGCACGAACACACGCTGTACGCGTTGACGCACCAGGGTGCGCCGCGCTTTCGCATCGTCGCCTACGACCTGCAGCAGCCGACGCAGCCGCCGCGCGAAGTCGTCGCCGCGTCGGACCGCGTGATCTCCGACCTCAGCGTCAG
>VBCQ01000095.1:13113-17936 GCA_005882155.1 Betaproteobacteria bacterium | reverse complement strand
CTTGAACAATCTTGCGAACACCTCGAGCGCCGTCAAGGAATACAACGTCGACATGGCTGCCGCGATGATCGCCGCGCTGCCGACGCTGTTCGTCTACATCGTCGCAGGCAAATACTTCGTGCGCGGGCTCACCGCCGGCGCGGTGAAAGGTTGATATGGGTGCACTCTCGATTCGCAACGTCCGCAAAAGCTTCGGCGCGACGAACATTCTCAAGGGCATCGACATCGAGGTCGAAGCCGGCGAGTTCCTCATCCTCGTCGGCCCCTCGGGCTGCGGCAAGAGCACGCTGCTGTCGATGATCGCGGGGCTGGACACGCCCACCACCGGCAGCATCCACATCGCCGACCGCGACGTGACCTACGCACTGCCGAAGGACCGCGACATCGCGATGGTGTTCCAGAGCTACGCGCTGTACCCCAACATGAACGTCGCGCAGAACATCAGCTTCGGGCTCGAGATGCGCAACGTGCCGAAGCCGCAGCGCGAGCAGGCCATCAAGCGCGTCGCGACGATGCTGCAGATCGAGCACCTGCTCGACCGCAAGCCGGGCCAGCTCTCAGGCGGTCAGCGCCAGCGCGTCGCGATGGGCCGCGCACTCGCACGCAACCCGAAGCTGTTCCTGTTCGACGAACCGCTGTCGAATCTCGACGCGAAGCTGCGCGTCGAGATGCGCGCCGAGATCAAGCTCTTGCATCAGCGCACGCAGACCACCACCGTCTACGTGACGCACGACCAGGTCGAAGCGATGACGCTCGGCGACCGCATCGCGGTGATGCGCGACGGCGTGGTGCAGCAGCTCGGCACGCCCGACGACATCTACAGCCGGCCGGCGACGCGCTTCGTCGCCGAGTTCATCGGCTCGCCGGCGATGAACATGGTCGGCAGTCTTCATGCTGAGAACGGACTCAATTCGAAGGGCGTCGAACTCGCGTTGACGGCCGAGCAACGCAATGCCTTGCAAGCCGCGAACGCGCCCGAGATCACCTACGGCTTGCGACCCGAGAGCCTCGCCTTCGCCGATGCCGGATTGCCGGGAAGCTTGACGATGCTCGAACCCACGGGCCCAGAGACGTATGCGCTGGTCGACACGGCCGTCGGCACCTTGGTTGCGCGTGTGCCGGGCAAGGTGCGCCAGGCGGTCGGCGAGCGCGTGTTTCTGCGCTGGTCAGCGGCCGACGCGCACCTGTTCGATGCGAAGACCGAGCAGCGTGTCGCCTGAGGCGCGAGCGACCCGTGCCGACGTTTCGCGACCCCGGCTTCCTGCGAAGCCACATCCTGCACACGATGTCGTTCTACGATGCTCGCAGCATCGACACCAGCGGCGGCTTCTTCCACTTCTTCAAGGACGACGGCAGCGTCTACGACCGGCAGACGCGCCACCTCGTCAGCAGCGCACGCTTCGTGTTCAACAACGCGATGGCGTCGCGCCACTTCGGCAAGCCGCGGTGGCTCGATGCCGCACGCCATGGCCTGCGCTTTCTGCGCGACGTTCATCGCGACGCGTCGAGCGGCGGCTACGCCTGGCTGCTGCGCTGGAACGACGGCAAGCGCGAGGTGCTCGACGCGACGAATCATTGCTACGGACTCGCCTTCGTACTGCTCGCCCATGCTCACGCGGCCATGGCCGGCGTGAGCGAGGCGCGATCGGGAATTACTGAAACGTTCGAGCTGATGGAGCGCCACTTCTGGGAGCCAGCACACGGCCTGTATGCCGACGAGGCCACTGCCGACTGGGTCGTCAAACCCTATCGCGGGCAGAACGCCAACATGCATGCCTGCGAAGCGCTGCTGGCCGCGTTCGACGCGACCGGTGACGATCGCTATCTCGATCGCGCACAGCTCGTCGCCGACGCCATCACGCGACGTTTGGCGGCGCTCGCGAACGGTCTCATTTGGGAGCACTACCGTGCCGACTGGACTCCCGACTGGGACTACAACCGCCACGACAAGAGCAACATCTTCCGGCCCTGGGGATATCAAAGCGGTCATCTCACCGAGTGGGCCAAGCTGCTGTTGATCCTCGAGCGGCATCGACCGGCAGCATGGCTGGCACCGCGTGCGCGCGAGCTGTTCGCAGCCGCGACGCTGTATGCCTGGGACCACAGCCACGGCGGCTTGTTCTACGGCTTTGCCGACGACGAGACCCGACCCGGTCAGCTCGTCGTCTGCGACAGCGACAAATACTTCTGGGTCCAGGCCGAGAGCATCGCTGCCGCCGCGCTGCTCGCGGCGCGCACCGGCGATAACGACTACTGGGATTGGTACGAGCGGCTCTGGGCCTACAGCTGGCAGCATTTCGTCGACCATGAGCACGGCGCGTGGTACCGCATTCTCACGCGCGACAACCGCAAATACAGCGACGAGAAGAGCCCGGCCGGCAAGACCGACTACCACACGATGGGCGCGTGCTACGACGTGCTGACGGCTCTCGGTCGTTGAGTCGCCGACCGAATGAGCGGGCTTTCCGGCCGTCGTCATGCCCGTCATCGCAGTCATCAACCGCAAAGGCGGCAGCGGCAAGAGCACGCTGGCGACGCATTTGGCGGCGTACTGCGCGAACCAGGGTGTCGCGGTGATGCTTGGCGATGTCGATCGTCAGCAGTCGGCTCAAGGCTGGCTCAAGCTGCGGCGCGCCCAGGCACTGACCGAACGGGCGCCGATCGTCGGCTGGACCGTCGATCCGAAGAACACCTTGCGGCCGCCGGCGGGCATCGCGCGCGTGGTGCTCGACACGCCAGGCGGGATGCGCGGCTTCGATCTGGCGCGCGTCGTGATGTTCGCCGACGCGATCCTGATCCCGGTCTGCAACTCGGTGTTCGACCGCAACTCGGCCGCCGAATGCTATGCCGAGCTGCTGACCTTGCCGCGCGTCGCGAGTGGCCGCTGCAAGGTCGCTGCGGTGGGCATGCGGCTCGACGCGCGCACGAAGGCAGCCGACGTGCTGCGCGTCTGGGCCGACGGCATCAAGCTGCCGTTCATCGGCGTGCTGCGCGAGACGCAGGCCTATGTGCGCTGCATCGAGCAGGGCCTCACGCTGTTCGATCTGCCGGCCGCGCAGCAGCAAGCCGACATGGCGCAATGGAAAGGCATCCTCGAATGGCTGGAGCCGGTCTGGTCCGCGGTCGAGATCAAGTCCACAGCGAAAGCGGGCCCTCGCAAAAGCGCGTCAACGCCCGCGCGCGCCAAGCCCGTTGCAGCGGTTCGACGCGCAGCGCCGCCAACTCCGCCTGCTCGATCGGAAAAGCTGTTCGGCTGGTTGCCGATTCCGCGATTCCTGCAGCGCAAGCCGACTCGTGCTCATGCGGTCTCATCGACCCCGTGGGTCGATACCGCGAGCGCACGTTAAAAGAAGCTGCAATTCAGCGCGAGCGAGAGACCGGACCGAGCGCCATGCACCGGCGCACCGGTGTGCAAATAGGGCGCGCACTCGCTCGCCGACAAGCCGAACGCGCGCACCGCATCGGTCGTTCCATCGAGGTGAATTCGCAGCGCGCGGCGCGAGCCCGAGTGCGGGCCGACCGACGGCATTCGCGCCAGCTGGAACATGCCGAGCTGCAGTGATGCGAGCTTGCGCAGGGTCGTCGCATGAGACGGCCCGAGCACGGTGTTCGACGACGACGCAGCATTGTCTGCAGTCGCTTCCTGCGCCGATGCGGTGCCGATGCAAACCAAGCTCACGATCGCGGCGAGCAACGCGCTGCGCACCGGTCGCGTGCGATCGATGTTCGTCGTCAAGGTCGGCGCTGTCATGGTCGTTGATCCGCAAGGGTCATGCCGCGCCGAAGCCGGCCCATGAACACTGATCGCACGGGCTTTCCGGCGCGCGCCGACACCGCTGGATACGTTCGGCCCGTCGGAGTGACAAAAGCTGTAGGTCATTTTCGGATACATCATTGCAAGATGCGACGCGCGCGCATTTGACACAACCCCGCGATCCGGGGGCCGGGCCTACACTTTCGTGTCACTTTTCTCGGGAAATGTCGATGCTCGATCAACTCGAATCGATTGCGCGCCGCGTTGCGCCTGCGGTGCAGCAGTGGGCCGTTCGCGGCGTCGAGGAGACGTCCGAAGAACTCGTCGTTCGGCAGAACGTCGCGCAAGCGCCGAGCCGCTGCCGCGATGGCGGCGTGATGGTCAGCGTGGTCGACCGTGGCGGCATGGGCTACGCGGCGACGGCCGACTCGAGCGAAGCCGGTCTCGCTGCAGCGTTCGACGAGGCCAAGTCGCTCGCCCACGCGACCGCAGGTCGCACGGTGTTCGACTTCAGCCACTTGCCCGCGGTCACGGCAAGGGGTCGCTATCAAAGCCGCGTCGAGCAGCCGGCATCGGCCAGCGGATTGAAGGACAAGCTCGAGTTGCTTGCGTCGGCCAGCGCCGCCGCCAAGCTCGACGACCACATCATCGACTGGACCGCGAGCTTGTGGACCGTCGACACCGAACAGCTCTTCATCACCGGCGACGGTGGGCGTGCCGAGCAACGCTTCAGTTTCGTCACGCCGAATGTGCAGGCGACCGCGAGCATCAACGGCGTGACGCAGACGCGCTCGGCGCATGGCCAGTACAACGGCTTCTGCCAGCAAGGCGGCCTCGAGGTCCTGGCGCGCGCGAACTTCGCCGCCGATGCGTCACGCGTCGCTCGCGAAGCGCTCGAGCTCGCAATGGCGCCGCAGTGTGCCAGCGGCGAGATGGACGTGATCCTGATGCCCGATCAGATGATGCTGCAGATCCACGAGTCGATCGGTCATCCGCTCGAGCTCGATCGCATCCTCGGCGACGAGCGCAATTTCGCCGGCACGAGCTTCGTCACGCTCGACATGTTCGG
>VBCQ01000095.1:0-12989 GCA_005882155.1 Betaproteobacteria bacterium | reverse complement strand
TGTCGCTCGCGCGCGCCCGCGCGCTGCGCGGCGACATCGACGGCGTGGCGACGGCGCGCGCCAGCAGCTGGAATCGCGCGCCGATCGATCGCATGAGCAACCTCAACGTCGAAGCCGGAGACTCGTCGCTCGCGCAAATGGTCGCGAGCATCGAGCGCGGCGTGCTGATGCAGACCAACTGCTCGTGGAGCATCGACGACTCGCGCAACAAGTTCCAGTTCGGCTGCGAATACGGCCGCGCAATCCGCGACGGCCAACTGGCTGAGGTCGTTCGCAACCCCAACTACCGCGGCATCAGCGCGACCTTCTGGCGCTCGCTCGCGATGGTCGGCGACGCGTCGACCTTCCAGGTGACAGGCACGCCGTTCTGCGGCAAAGGCGAACCGTCGCAAGTGATTCGCGTCGGCCATGCGGCGCCGGCGTGCAAGTTCAGTCGCGTCGCGGTGTTCGGCGGGGAGACTTGAGCATGGACCGCCTCGAGCACTTCGCCTCTGTCCTCACCGAGCGTTCCTTCTTCGACGCGCTCGCCGCGCCGCTGTGCGTCACGGGCGATGGCGTCGACCGCGTCACGCTGTACCTGAAGGCCGAGACTTCGGACTTCATCCGCTTCAACCACGCCGCCGTGCGCCAGGCGACGCATGTCAGCCAGGGCTATGCGACGCTGGCGGTCGTGCACGGCGCGCGTCGCATCGAGAGCACGCTGTCGCTGACCGGCCGGCTCGACACGGACCTCGCGACTTTGCTTGCCGAGCGCAGCGCGCTGCAAGCGCAATTGGCCGACGTCCCCGATGACCCGTACCTGCAGCTGCCCGAGGCCATCACGTCGAGCAGCCGTCATCAAACCGGCGTGCTGCCGTCGCCCGCCAGCCTGGTGCGCGACGTCGCAGCGGCCGCGCAAGGCCTCGACTTCGTCGGCTTCTACGCCGGCGGGCCGGTCGTTCGCGCGTTTGCCGACAGCCGCGGCCAGCGTCATTGGCATCACGTCGAGAGTTTTCATTTCGATTGGTGCCTCGTGTTGGCGGCCGACAAGGCGGTGAAGAGCGCCTACGCCGGAACGCATTGGGACGACAGCGGGTTCGCGCGCCGTGTCGCGGTCGGTGCGGCTCGCTTGCCGCTGCTTGCGCAGACTCCGCGCCATCTCGACCCCGGCGCGTACCGCGCCTACTTCACGCCGACCGCGATGGGCGAGCTGCTCGGCACCTTGAGCTGGAGCGGCTTCAGCGCGAAGGCGCGGCGCAGCGGCACCTCGAGCCTGTGCCGCCTCGAGCGCCGCGACGCCGCGCTGCACCCCGGCCTGTGCCTGCGCGAAGACGCGTCGCGCAGCATCGCCCCGGCATTCACCGCCGACGGCTGGTCCAAGCCCGCCATCGTGAGCCTGATCGAAGCCGGTTGCGCGAGCGGCACCTTGAATTCGCCGCGTTCGGCGCGCGAGTACGAGCTCGAAGCGAACGGCGCCAACGCGCAAGAGTCGCCCGAGGCGATGTGGCTCGCGCCCGGCAGCCTCGCCGAAGCCGACGCGCTCGCAGCGCTCGACAGCGGCCTGTACGTCAGCAACCTCTGGTACCTCAACTACTCGGACCGCCAGGCCTGTCGCATGACCGGCATGACGCGCTTCGCGTGCTTCTGGGTCGAGGACGGTCAGCTCGCGGCGCCGCTGTCGGTGATGCGCTTCGACGACTCGTTCCTGCGCATGTTCGGCGAGGGCTTGATGGCCCTCACCGACCGCGCCGAATTGATTCCCGAGAGCGGCACCTACCGCGAGCGACAGCTCAGTTCGGTGACGACCCCGGGCGCGTTGATCGAAGGCTGGCGCCTGACGCTCTGACGCTCACTCCTTGTCGGCCGGCATGAATCCCGGCAAGTGCGCCGGCGCTGATCCGCTCGCCGACACCGGCTTGCGGCCGAGCTTGCGCTTGATCCAGTCGGAGAGTTGCTCGACGTACGAGTACGCGATCGGCACGACGACGAGCGTCAGCAGCGTCGACGTGATCACGCCGCCGATGATCGCGCGGCCCATCGGTGCCTGAATCTCGCCGCCGTCGTTCAGCGCCAGTGCCAGCGGCATCATGCCGAACACCATCGCCGCGGTGGTCATCAGGATCGGCCGCATGCGGATCAAGCCGGCCTGCAACAGCGCATCGGGCACGCTCGCTCCGGCCCTGCGCGCCTGGTTCGCAAAGTCGACCAGCAGGATCGCGTTCTTCGTCACCAGGCCCATCAGCATCACGAGGCCGATCATCGAGAAGATGTTCAGCGTCGAGCGCCAGAACAGCAGCGCCAGCATCACGCCGATCAGGCTCAGCGGCAGCGACGCCATGATCGCGATAGGCTGCAGGAAGCTGCCGAACTGGCTCGCCAGCACGATGTAGATGAAGATCACCGCCAGCAACATCGCAGCGAGCATCGCGCCCAGCGCCTCCTGCTGCTCGCGCGTGTCGCCGCCGACGTCGAAGCTGTAGCCGGGCGGCAGCTTGGTTTCCTTGACGAGCTTTTGCACGTCTTCACCGACGTCGCCGGAGGGGCGGCCCTGCACGCCGGCGAAGATCGCTTCGCGGCGCTGCAGGTTCTGGCGCCGGATCACGTCGGGGTTCACGACCGGCTCGATCGTCGCCACGGTGTCGAGCGCGATCGGCGTGCCGTCTTTCGCGAACGCGACCGGCAGCGAGCGCATCTGCTCGATGCGCTCGCGCTGCGCTTGCGGCAAGCGCAGCAGCACCTCGACCTGGTCGCCATCGGGCGTGGTCCAGTAGGTCGCAACTTCGCCGTTGACGTAGGCGCGCAGCGACGCCGCGAGCTGCGGCGTGGTGAGGCCGAGCTCGCGCACCGCGCCGGGCTTGAGTCGCACGGCGTAGGCCGGCAGCCCGGGCTTGGCCGACAGGTCGACGTCGACGATGCCCGGAATCTTCTTCACCTGCTCGGCGAAGTCTTTCGAAATGCGGATCAGCCCTTCGGGATCGTTGCCGAGAATCGCCACGTAGATCGGCCGATTGAAGCCGACCGCGACCTCGATGCCGGGGATCTTCGCGATCTGGTCGCGGATCGCGTCTTCGACCTGCTTCTGCGTGCGCTTGCGTTCGCGCCGGTCGACGAGGCCGATGTTCAAGGTGGCCTGGCCGCGGCCGACTGCGAAGCCGTTGCCCTGCCCGCCGACATTCGCCGAGACGGTCTTCACTTCAGGGAACGACGCGACGATCTCTTCGACCTGCCGCACCTTCGCATCGCTGCGCTCGAGGCTCGAGCCGACCGCCATGCGCAGCGACAACTGCGTGAAACTCTGGTCGGTCTCGGGAATGAATTCGGTGCCGACGAGCGGCGCCAGCGCAAGTGCACCGACGAAGCTCGCAAGGCCGACGCCGACGATCACCAGGCGGCGACGCCCGCGACCGGCGAAGGTCCAGCGGATCAGTTTCTCGTACAGCACATGCGCGACATCGAGCGCGTGATCGGTGCCGCGAATCAGCTGACGGATCACCGGCAGATTGCGCGCTTTCGCCCCCGGCGGATCGCGCCACACCGACGACAGCATCGGGTCGAGCGTGAAGCTGACGAACAGGCTCACCAGCACCGCCACTGTGACGGTGATGCCGAACGGAAAAAAGAACTTGCCGACGATGCCGCCCATGAACGCGACCGGCGTGAACACCGCGCAGATCGCGAAGGTCGTCGCCATCACCGCAAGCCCGATTTCGTCGGTACCTTCGCGTGCTGCGGTGTGGTGGTCTTTGCCCAGGTGAACGTGGCGCACGATGTTCTCGCGCACGACGATCGCGTCGTCGATCAACAGGCCGATGCACAGGCTCAAGGCCATCATCGTCATGAAGTTCAGCGTGAAGCCGAAGGCGTAGACGGCGATGAAGCTCGAGATCACCGCGATCGGCAAGGTGAGGCCGGTGATGATCGTGCTGCGCCACGAATGCAGGAACAGGAAGACGATCGCCACCGTCAGCAGCGCGCCTTCGATCAGCGTGTGCTGCAAGCCGTTCAGCGAGCCCTTGACGAAGTCGCTCGACGCGAAGATGAGGCGCAGCTCGACGTCGCCCGGCAGCGTCTTGCGCATCTCTTCCATCGCTGCCTTCACCGCGTCGCCAGTGGCGACGATGTTGGCGTCTTGCTGCTTGAAGACGTTGAACGTGACCGCGCGCTGGCCGTTGATGCGCGCGACCGAATCGGGCTCGCGCTCGCGCTCGACCAGCGTGCCGAGGTCGCCGAGCGTCAGCGGCAAGCCCGCGCGCCGGCCGACGACGATGTCGGTGAACTGCTTCGGGTCGCGTACGCGGCCCTCGACGCGCAGGATCGCATCCTGGTTCGAGTCGGTCAGCAGGCCCACCGGCTGGTCGCTGTTGGCCTGATTCAGCGCGGTGCTGATTTCGGCCGGCGTGATGCCGTACGAGCGCAGCCGCGTCGCATCGAGGTCGATGCGCACCTCGCGCGTCGCCAGGCCGCTGATGTCGACGCGTGCGACGCCGTCGACGCGCTGCAGCCGTTTGCTGACGACCTTGTCGCCGAGGATCGACAGCTCGCGCGCGCTGCGCGTTTTGCTGAGCAGCGCCATCACGACGGCGGGCTGGGCGTTGTCGTTGTCGAAGCGCGCGATCGTCGGCGTTTTTGCATCCTTCGGGAACAGCGACTGGATCGCACCCATGCGGTCGCGCAGGTCCTGCATGGCACGGCCGAGGTTGGCATTCAAATTGAATTCGACCTGGCTCTGGCTGCGCCCTTCGAAGCTGCGCGAGGTGATGCGCTTGACGCCGGCGATGCTGTTCAGCGCCTCTTCGACGAGCTTGGTGACTTCACGCTCCACCGCTTCGGGCGACGCGCCGGGATAGGCGACGTCGACGAAGGCGATCGGCGGCGACACGTCGGGGATCTGCTCGACGCCGAGCTTGTTGTAGGCGAACAAGCCGAGCACGCACAGCGCGACCATCACCATCGTGGCGAAGACCGGGTTGTTGATCGAAACGCGGGTGATCCACATGGCTCGCCCCTTTCTATTTCGCCGACACGGCCGACGAGGCCGAGGCCGAAGCCACCGGCGCGGTACGCGCGACGACGACCGCCTTCGCGCCTTCGCGCAAGTTGTCGAAGCGCGCCGCCAGAACCTGGTTGGCGCTCGACAAGCCTTGCAGCACTTCGACGCGCGCCTCACGCTCATCGCGCCGCCCGGTGGTGATGGCGCGGCGCACCAGCGCGCCGTGCTCGATCAGCCACACATTGTCTTGCCCGGCGGCACTGCCGATCGCCGAGACCGGCACCGACAAACGCTGCGTCGGATCGGCCAGCACGACACGCGCGAGCGCGTACTGGCCGGCGCGGAAAGTCTCTTTCGGGTTCTCGAGCGCGATGGTCACACCGATCGAGCGCGTGCCGGCCTCGGCCGCCGGCGCGATGCGAGCGAGCCGGCCGGTCACGTCCTGATCGTGGCCTTCGATGCGGACCTGCACCGGCATGCCCGGCGCGAGGCGAGACACTTCATGGGTGCCGACACTGCCGGCGAGCTCGAGCTTGGCGAGGTCGACGATCGTGAACACCTGCTGTTCGATGCTGAGCTTCTCGCCGGGAACGACATGGCGCTTCTGGATCACGCCGGCGATCGGCGCGACGAGCACCGCTTCACGCAAGCCGACCCGCGTCGCATCGAGCTGCGCCTGCGCCGCGCGCGACTGCGCTTGCGCGGTTTCGAGCGCCGAGCGCGACGCGTCGAGCGCCTGCGACGAGATGAACTGCTGATCGGCAAGACGCTGGTTCGACGCATGTGTGCGTTCGGCCTGCGCGAGCTGCGCCTTCGCCGATTCGAGCATCGCATTGCGCTCGGCGACGCGGCTGTTCAGCTCAGCCAATTCGACCGTGCCGAGCACCTGCCCGGCCTTGACGCGGCTGCCTTCGCCGACGTTCAGGGACAGCAGCGTGCCGGCGGCCTTGCTGCGCACCACCGCGGTCGACGGTGCGACCAGCGGGCCGGAAAACTCGATCGTGAACGGCATCGTCACGAGCGACGGCTGGACGACTTCGCGCGAGGTGAATTCGAGTGTGACATCGGGGCTCGGCTTGCCATCCTTGCCAAGCTTGACCGCCGGCTTTCCGTCGACGGCGGCTTCGGCGCCGAACATGCCACGGTTCATCCACACCCCGGTCGCGACGGCAACAATCGCCACCAGCGCCACCCCACCGATCACCCACTTGCGCATGTCATCCCCTTGTTTTTCGCTCTCGTGAAGCGGTCGCAGTTTAGGCGTGCCGCGGCGGGCGGCAATCCCATATGCGATGGACTGCAGATTCCTGGGGGCAGGCTGCAAGCCCGGCGGGATCGCCCGGGTCAGGCGTGGCCGATCACCGGGTGCGGCTCGTAGCCCGCTTCGAGCGTGGCGATCTCTTCGGCGCTCAACGCGAGCTCGGTCGCCGCAGCCGCCTGCTCGAGCTGCGGCAGCTTGCTGGCACCGATGATCGGCGCCGTCACGCCCTTGTGCAGCAGCCACGCGTAGGCCAGCGTGGCGTTGCTGACGCCCTTGGACGCAGCCATTGCCGTCAAGCGCTCGACGGTCGCGAAGTCGCTGGCGCGGTAGTAGTACTTCTGCGCGATGTCGTCGGTCTGCGCGCGCGACGTTGCGCCGGCCTTGTCGTCGCCGGTCTTGCGATTGCCGGCGAGAAAGCCGCGCGCGAGCGGGCTCCACGGCACCAGCGCCACGCCCTGGTCGCGGCACAGCGGGATCATCTCGCGCTCTTCTTCCCGGTACGCGAGGTTGTAGTGGTTCTGCATGCTGACGAAGCGGGTCCAGCCGTTTTCCTTCGCGACCTGCTGCGCCTTGGCGAACTGCCACGCCCACATCGAGCTCGCGCCGAGGTAGCGCACCTTGCCGCTTTTCACGATATCGTGCAGCGCTTCCATCGTTTCCTCGATCGGCGTCGCGGGGTCCCAGCGGTGGATCTGGTAGAGGTCGATGTAGTCGGTGCCGAGCCGCTTCAAGCTCGCGTCGACAGCGTGGAAGATGCGCTTGCGCGACAGGCCGCTGCGGTTCGGCCGTTCGGGCGCTGCGGCCCCGCCCATGTCGACCGGGAAGTAGACCTTGCTCGCGATGACGATCTCGTCGCGCTGGCAGAACTCGCGCAGGAACTTGCCGGTCAGCACTTCGCTTTCGCCGGCCGAGTACATGTCCGCCGTGTCGAAGAAGTTGATGCCGAGCTCGACGGCGCGCTGCACCAGTGGGCGGCTCGCCGCTTCGTCGAGCACCCACGGCCGCCATTGCGGCGTGCCGTAGGTCATCATGCCGAGACAGATGCGGGAGACGGTGAGTCCGGTGTTGCCGAGTCGGGTGGTTTTCATTCCCCGACGGTAGCAAAGATCAGCGCGGCCTGCCGTCGGCGGGGATTCGCGGCGTGTTGACCTGCACGTCGGCGCATTGCGCGCGCTGCATCAGCGCATGGTCCATCAGCACCAGCGCGAGCATCGCTTCGGCGATCGGGGTCGCGCGAATGCCGACGCAAGGGTCATGGCGACCGAAGGTCTCGACGATCACCGGGTTGCCGTCGAGGTCGATCGAGTGACGCGGGCTGCGGATCGAGCTCGTCGGCTTGACGGCGATAGCCACCGTGATGTCCTGCCCGGTCGAGATTCCGCCCAACACGCCGCCGGCGTTGTTGCTCATGAAGCCCTGCGGCGTCAACTCGTCGCCGTGCGTGGTGCCGCGCTGCGCGATGCTCGCGAAGCCGGCGCCGATCTCGACCCCTTTGACTGCGTTGATGCCCATCATCGCGTAGGCGATGTCGGCATCGAGCTTGTCGAACAGCGGCTGGCCGAGACCGACCGGCACGTTGCGCGCCATCACGCTGATGCGCGCGCCGCAACTGTCGCCGGACTTGCGCAGCTCGTCCATGTAGTTCTCGAGCATCGCAATGTCGCTGACGTTGGCGGCGAAGAACGGATTGTTCGGCACATGCTCGAGCGACTCGAACGGGATCGCGATGTCACCGATCTGCGTCATGTGGCCGGCGAAGGTGGTGCCGTATTGCTGCTGCAACCATTTGCGAGCCACCGCGCCGGCACCGACCATTGGCGCCGTCAGTCGCGCCGACGAGCGCCCGCCGCCGCGCGGGTCGCGGATGCCGTACTTGTGCCAGTAGGTGTAGTCGGCATGGCCGGGGCGAAACGTCTGCGCGATGTTGCCGTAGTCCTTGCTGCGCTGGTCGGTGTTGCGAATCAATAGGCAGATCGGCGTGCCGGTCGTCTTGCCCTCGTAGACGCCCGACAGAATCTCGACCGCATCGGGCTCGTTGCGCTGCGTCACATGGCGCGAGGTGCCGGGACGGCGTCGATCGAGCTCGGGCTGGATGTCGGCCTCGCTCAGCTCCATGCCGGGCGGGCAGCCGTCGATCACGCAGCCGATCGCGGGGCCGTGCGACTCGCCGAAATTGGTGATGCGGAAGAGGGTGCCGAAGGTGCTGCCGGACATGGTGGGGATCGGTGTGTGGCGGGATTTTACGGGGCGGCACCGCCACGCAGGATCCCGTTCGGGCTGAGCTTGTCGAAGCCTCGTGGCGGGCCCTTCGATACCTCAGGGCGAACGGGATCGGGAGGGTGCAGACCCTTCGACAGGCTCAGGGCGAACGGGTGATTGCGCAGCGCGGGCTCGTCAGCCTCGACCGTCACACCATCCCGTTCGGGCTCTAATTCCGCGCCGACGTCTGCTCGTCGCGCGGCTCGTCGACCGGCCAGTCGCGGATGTATGCCTTCAGCATGCGGTTCTCGAAGTCCTGGCTGTCAACGACCGCTTTGGCGACGTCGTAGAACGAGATCACGCCCATCAGCGTGCGCTGGGTGATCACCGGCATGTATCGCGCATGGCGGCCGAGCATCATGCGGCGGACTTCGTCGATTTCGGTGTCGGGGGTGCAGGTCAGCGGGTGATCGTCCATCACGCTGCGCACCTGGGTGTCGCCGACCGCAAGACCGTTCTTGACGATCGACTGAATCACTTCGCGGAAGGTCAGCATCCCTGCCAACTCGCCACGGTGCATGACGACCAGCGAACCGATGTCGTATTCGGCCATCGTCGTCACCGCATCCGCCAAGCGCTGATCCGGAGACACGGTGTAGAGCGTTCCGCCTTTGACACGCAGGATGTCGCTGACTTTCATCGGTGTCTCCTCGAGGCCGTGGACGAACCAATATAGCCCACAATCCCGCTGAGCAACACCCCCGGAGACAAGCATTCATGCCCGGCTCATCCGACCCCGGATTCGACACGCTGGCGCTGCACGCGGGTGCCGCGCCCGACCCCGCGACCGGCGCGCGCGCGGTGCCGATTCACCTGACGACCTCGTTCGTGTTCGAGAACAGCGAGCACGCCGCGTCGCTGTTCAACATGGAGCGCGCGGGCCATGTCTACAGCCGCATCTCGAACCCGACCAATGCAGTGCTCGAAGAGCGCGTCGCGGCGCTCGAGGGCGGTGTCGGCAGCATCGCCACCGCAAGCGGCCAGGCCGCGTTGCATCTCGCGATCAGCACGCTTGCCGGCGCCGGCTCGCACATTGTTGCAAGCTCGGCGCTGTACGGCGGCTCGCACAACCTGCTGCACTACACGCTGTCACGCTTCGGCATCACGACGAGCTTCGTTAAGCCGGGCGACATCGCCGGCTGGCGCGCCGCAATCCGGCCCGAAACGCGGCTGCTGTTCGGCGAGACGCTCGGCAACCCTGGGCTCGAAGTGCTCGATATCCCGACCGTCAGCGCGATCGCGCACGAGCACGGCCTGCCGCTGCTCGTCGACTCGACCTTCACGACGCCTTACCTGATGCAACCGTTCGAATACGGCGCTGACCTGATCTTTCATTCGGCGACGAAGTTCCTGTCGGGCCACGGTACCGTCATCGGTGGCGTGCTGGTGGACAGCGGGCGTTTCGACTGGGACGCGTCGGGCCGCTTCCCCGAGCTGACGACGCCGTACGAGGGCTTTCACGGCATGGTGTTCAGCGAAGAAAGCAGCGTCGGCGCGTTCCTGCTGCGTGCGCGCCGCGAGGGCCTGCGCGACTTCGGCGCCTGCATGAGCCCGCATACCGCGTGGCTGATTCTGCAAGGCATCGAGACCCTGCCGCTGCGCATGGCGCGGCATGTCGACAACACGCGCAAGGTCGTGGAGTTCCTGGTGTCGCATGCGATGGTCGAGCAGGTCGGCTACCCCGAGCTCGCAGGTCACGCCAGCCATGCGCTCGCCAAGCAACTGCTGCCGCGCGGATGCGGCTCGGTGTTCAGCTTCAACCTGAAAGGCAACCGCGAGCAGGGCAAGGCTTTCATCGAGGCGCTGAAGATCTTTTCGCATCTCGCCAACGTCGGCGACTGCCGCTCGCTCGTCATTCATCCGGCATCGACGACGCATTTCCGCATGGACGACGCCGCGCTCGCGCAGGCCGGCATCACGCCGGGAACGATCCGCCTATCGATCGGTCTCGAAGACCCAGACGACCTGATCGACGACATCAAGCGCGCCCTGCGGGTGGCCGAGAAGGCGGTGGCCTGATGCAAATCAGCGTCGACGGCCGCACGGCCTACGCCTACACCGGCGGCAAGGCGTTCGACCCTGCCCTGCCCTGCGTCGTGTTCATCCACGGCGCCTTGCACGATCATAGCGTGTGGACCCTGCTCGCGCGCTGGGCCGCGAACCATGGCCATTCGGTGCTCGCGGTCGACCAGCCGGGACATGGTCGCAGCGCCGGCCCACTGCTGCCCGATATCGAGGCGCTCGCGGACTGGACCCTCGCGCTGCTTGCCGCGGCCGATGTGCAGCACGCCGCACTGGTCGGCCACAGCATGGGCTCGCTGATCGCGCTCGAAGCCGCCGCGCGGGCACCCGAGCAGATCAAGCGCCTGGTGATGATCGCCACCGCCTACCCGATGAAGGTATCGGATTCGCTGCTCGCGACCGCGCTCGATGCGCCGCTGCAAGGCATCAACATGGTCAATGCCTTGTCGCATTCGACGACCGCTGCCAAGCCCGCCTACCCCGGCCCCGGCAGCTGGCTGCACGGCGCGAACCTGATGCTGATGCGGCGTGTGCAAGCCGCGCAGCACGACGCCAATGTCTTCCATCACGACTTCAGCGTCTGCAACGCCTATGCGAACGGCCTGCAGGCGGCGGCGAAAGTGAGCTGCCCGGCGACGCTCGTCCTCGGCGAGCGCGATCAGATGACGTCGCCCAAAGCCACGCGCGAGATCGCCGCGGCGCTGAAGGCCCGAGTGGTGATGTTGCCCGGCGGGCATTCCCTGATGCAGGAGGCGCCCGACGGGGTGTTGAATGCCTTGCGCACCGCCCTCGCATGAGGGCAATGGAGGCCATTCAGATGAGCACCACCGCCGTCGACACCGACCCGAAGTCGTTCAAGAGCTTCGCCGACTTCTATCCGTTCTATCTCGGCGAGCACCGCAACACGACGTGCCGCCGTCTGCACTTCGTCGGCAGCACGCTGGCGCTGGTCTGCCTCGTGATGCTCGTCGCCAGCGGCCGCCCGCAGTACCTGCTGTATGGCCTGCTGTGCGGCTACGGCTTCGCGTGGGTCGGCCACTTCGTGTTCGAGAAAAACAAGCCGGCGTCGTTCAAGCGGCCGCTGTACAGCTTCATGGGCGACTGGCGCATGTACAAGGACATCTGGACCGGCAAGATTCCCTTCTGAAATCGCGAAGGAGGATTCCATGCGAAACGAATCCGAATCCATCAGCCGCTTGCGCCGGCAGCTTCTCGCGGGCGGCGCAGGCGCACTCGCGGCCGGCGCGTTGGGCAGCTTGAGCCGCACAGCACACGCGCAGGCCGGCAGCATCGACTTGCCGATGATCAACGGCCATCGCAGTCTCGTCGCGTTTCCGGAGAAGCGTCCGCTGATCGTGCTGACCACGCGGCCGCCGCAGCTCGAGACGCCGTTCGAAGTCTTCAACGAAGGCGTGATCACGCCCAACGACGCGTTCTTCGTGCGCTATCACAACGCCGGCTTGCCGACCTCGGTCGATGGCGACAAGCACGTCATCAAGGTCGGCGGCAATGCGGTGGGCAAGCCGTTCGCGATCAGCGTGGCCGAGCTGCGGTCGCAGTTCAAGCCCATCGAGGTCGTCGCGGTCAACCAGTGCTCGGGCAACGGCCGCGGCCTCTTCAATCCTCGCGTCACCGGCGGCCAGCTCGGCAACGGCGCGATGGGCAATGCGCGCTGGCTCGGCGTGCCGCTGAAAGATGTGCTCGCGCGCGCCGAGCTGAAGAACACCGCGCGACAAGTCACCTTCGACGGCCTCGACACCGCGCTCTTCGGGGGCGGCGATTTCGTCAAGTCGCTCGACGTCAACCACGCGCTCGACGGCGAAGTGATGATCGCCTGGCAGATGAACGGCGCCGACCTGCCGATGCTCAACGGCTATCCGGTGCGCCTGATCGTTCCGGGTTACTACGGCACCTACTGGATGAAGCATTTGTCGGAGATCGAAGTCGTCGACCAGGTCTACGAAGGCTTCTGGATGAAGCCCGCGTACCGCGTGCCCGACAACGATTGCGCCTGCGTCGAGCCCGGCACGGCGCCCGCCGCGACGCGTCCGATCGGCCGCTTCAACGTGCGCTCGTTCATCACCTCGCTGCAAGACGGCGCTCGCGTCCAAGCCGGCCATTCGCGAAGTCGCGTATTCGATCGATGGCGGCCAGAGCTGGCGCGGCGCCAAGCTCGGCGACGACCCCGGCCGCTACTCGTTCCGCGAGTTCAGCTTCGGCTTCACGCCTGGACGCGGCACGCACGACCTGCGGGTGCGCGCATGGAACCGCTCCGGCCAGAGCCAGCCGATGGAGGCGCTGTGGCAACCCGCGGGCTACATGCGCAACGTGGTCGAGTCGGTCAAGGTCACTGCCGCATGAAGGAGCGATGATGAAACGCAAGCTGCTCCTTCTCGCAATGCTCGGCATCGCCGGCATCGCGATGGCAGGGTCGAAGTCGATGACGCTGCCGCCCGACGGCGTGCAATTGAAGGCGAG
>VBCQ01000436.1 GCA_005882155.1 Betaproteobacteria bacterium | reverse complement strand
CCTTGCACAGCATCTCCACGAGCGTCGTCTTGCCCGAGCCCACCGGCCCGCCGACGCCGACGCGCAGCGGCGGTAGCTTCTTCGTGCGGCCGGGGATCGTGTGCAAAGCATTCATCGCGAGCGTCTCAAGATCTGAAGAGGCGAGAGTACTGCGTCTCGTGCTGCGCCGAGAGGATGGCGAGCATCGGCGTGAAAGCCTGACGCTCGCCGTCGGCGAGGCGCATCGCGTGGTCGACCGCCTCGGGAATCGCTGCGCTCAAAGCTTGGAGGATGCGCTGGCCTGCGCTTTGCCCCAGCGGGACCGCTTTCAGCGCGGCCTGCACCATGTTCTCGGACCAGCCGAAAGCAAAGCACAGCATCGCGTCGCGAACGCTCGCACCGGTCTGCGCTGCGGCGAGCGCGAACGCGACCGGCCAGGTCGGCGCGGGCTTCAAGGCAGCGAGTTGCTCGACGCGATCGTCGGCAGGCCGATTCTTCAGCCACGCGACCAGCGACCGACCCATCTGCTCGGTCTGCTGCCGCAGCTCGGCGGCCTCGCGCGTCGTTGTCATCCAGGCGTTGAGCTCGGTGATCGTCGAAAGATCATCGCGCTGCCACGCGCCGAATGCCTTGCTGACGACGGCCAGCTCGCCGCGCGCGAGGCCGAGATGGAGTTGATCGACGAGCCACGAAGCAGCTTGTGCCTCGTCGGCGACATGGCCTGATTCAACTGCCGCTTCGAGCCCTTCGGAGTAGCTGAATCCGCCGACCGGCAAGGCCGGCGACGCGAGCCACATCAACTGCAGCAGCGCGGCGTCGGACCTCATCAATGATCGTGGTCGTGGTGGTCGTGACCATGATGATGCGCATGCCCCGTATGCTCGCCGTAGGCACCGGCCTCGGGCTCGAACGGCGCGAGCTCCTCGGTCACCGTGAGGTGCATCTGGCGCAGCATGTCGGCGAGCACATGGTCGGGCTCGAGCTGCAGCCGGTCGGCCTGCAGCTCGAGCTGCACATGCCGATTGCCGAGGTGGTAGGCCGCGCGGACGAGGTCGAGCGGCGAGCCGTGTTCTGCGCAGGGCCGCACCACCAGCACCGCTTGCGGCGTCGCGCTGACCTTCACCAGCGAGCCGTCTTCGGCCACCAGCACGTCGCCACCGCGAACGACGCTGCCGCGCGGCAGGAACACGCCGAGCGTTCGCCTTTGCGAGTCCTGCGCGTCGAAGCGGCTCTTCTGCCGAGTGTCCCAGTCGAGCTCGACGCTCGCCGCGCGCTTGAGCAGCACCGGCGCGAGACCGCGCCCTTGCGGAATCAGCTTGTTGATGGCGAGCATCGTTCAGTCACTCAAGTGCGGCAGGTAGCGCACGGCAAGCACGCCGGTGATGCCGGCGATGTCGGCGAGCACGTTGTCGCCGACGGGGCTATCGACGTCGACCAGCGTGTAGGCCACGTCGCCGCGCGATTTGTTGACCATGTTGTGGATGTTGAGGCCCGCCTTGGCCATTGCGGTCGAGATCTGGCCGAGCATGTTCGGCACATTGGCATTCGCGATCGCCACGCGGTAGGCCGACTCGCGTGACATGCTGACCGCAGGGAAGTTCACCGCGTTGGCGACGTTGCCGTGCTCAAGGTAGTCGCGCAGCTGGTCGACGACCATCATGGCGCAGTTCTCCTCGGCCTCGCGCGTCGATGCGCCAAGATGCGGCAGCGCGATGACGCCGTCGTGGCCGTTGATCGCAGGGCTCGGAAAGTCGCAGACGTACCAACCGAGCTGCTTGCGCTCGAGCGCCGAAACGACGGCCGATTCGTTGACCACGCCGTCGCGCGAGAAATTCAGCAGCACCGCGCCGGGGCGCATCAAGCCGAGGTTGTCGGCGTTGACGAGATGGCGCGTCGCGTCGACCAGTGGCACGTGCAGCGAGATGAAATGCGCGTTCTTCAGCACCTCGTTGACGCTGTGCGCCTTCTTCACCGATGCCGGCAGGCTCCATGCCGCGTCGACGGTGATCTCGGGGTCATAGCCGAGCACGTTCATGCCGAGCTTGATCGCGGCATCGGCGACCAGACAACCGACCTTGCCGAGCCCGATGACGCCGAGCGTGTGGCCGGCGAGCTCGAAGCCGGCGAACGCCTTCTTGCCGTCTTCCACGGCGCGGTCCATGTCGGACATCGCCGGGTCGAGCGAGGACACGAAGCGCAGCGCGGCCGGCAGGTTGCGCGCCGCCAGCAGCATGCCGGTGAGCACGAGCTCCTTTACCGCATTGGCGTTCGCGCCCGGTGCATTGAACACCGGCACGCCGCGCTCGCTCATCGCCTTGACAGGGATGTTGTTGGTGCCTGCGCCGGCGCGCGCGATCGCCTGCACGCTCGCTGGAATCGTCATGCCGTGCATGTCAGCCGATCGCACCAGCACAGCGGCCGGATGAGCCGCGTCCTTGCCGATGTTGTAGCGCTCTTCGGGCAGCCGCTTCAAGCCGTTCGGCGAGATCTGGTTCAGCACCAGGATGTCGAAGCGGCTAGCCATGGCTGGCCTCGAATTCCTTCATGTACGCGACCAGTGCTTTCACGCCTTCGATCGGCATCGCGTTGTAGATCGATGCGCGCATGCCGCCGACCGAGCGATGGCCTTTGAGCTGCAGCATGTTGCGCTGCTGAGCGCCCTTCAAGAACGCCTCGTCAAGCGATTCGTCGCGCAGCTTGAACGGCACGTTCATCAGCGAGCGGTCGTCGCGCGCGATCGGGCTCGAGTAGAACGAGGTCGCGTCGAGGTAGTCGTACAGCAGCGCGGCCTTTTTGCGGTTGTGCGCTTCCATCGCCGCGAGACCGCCCTGCGCCTTCAGCCATTTGAAGACGAGGCC
This sequence comes from Betaproteobacteria bacterium, assembly GCA_005882155.1. Lineage (GTDB taxonomy): Bacteria > Pseudomonadota > Gammaproteobacteria > Burkholderiales > Burkholderiaceae_C > Albitalea. The sequence continues at coordinate 411 of VBCQ01000436.1, read as the reverse complement.
CGCGATGTAGATCGCATAGGTCGGCGGCGTGTTGAGCATCGAGTCGTTGTCGGCCTGCTGCTTGTAGTCGAACGCCGATGGCGTGATCGGCAGCGCGTGGCCGATCAAGTCGTCGCGCACGATGATGACCGTCACCCCCGACGGCCCCATGTTCTTCTGCGCGCCGGCGTAGATCAGCCCGTAGCGGCTCACGTCGACTGGCCGCGACATGATGTTCGACGACATGTCGGCCACCAGCGGCACGTCACCGGTGTCGGGCGTCCAGTGGTATTCGACGCCGCCGATCGTCTCGTTCGAGCAGATATGCACGTAAGCCGCATTCGGGTCGAGCTTCCAGCTGTCCTGCTTCGGAACGCTGGTGAAATGCGTCGCCTCGGAGCTCGCCGCCACGTTGACGGTGCAGTACTTCTT
>VBCQ01000435.1 GCA_005882155.1 Betaproteobacteria bacterium | reverse complement strand
AGTGGAAGGTCGGCAGATGGTCGCTCGCCAACTTCGCATCCGGGTTCGTGTTCAGCCGCCCGGGGCCGATGGCGCTGCCTTGTGCGATGCCGGCATGGACGCGCAACTTCGCTTCGGTCGCTGCCTCCAAGACGTCCCAGCCTTGCGCCAGCATGCCGGCGAGCACCGCGGAGAACACGCAACCGGTGCCATGCGACGCGCCCGCGAGTCGCTCGCTCGCGAGCCGCGCGCTGCGCTCGGCGGCAACGACCCAGTCGACGCTTTGTGATGAGTCATCGGCATGCCCGCCCTTGAGCACGACGGCGCCGCGGCACAGAACTCGCAAGCGCTGTGCGCAGGCCAACGCATCGTCCACGCGCTCGCCGAGCAGGGCGGTGGCCTCGGCAAGATTCGGCGTGATGACGTCAGCGCGCTGCAGCAACGGCATCAGCGCATCGAGAAACGCCGCGGCGTCATCGCGATGCGCGACGCGGCCGTTCGATGCCGCGAGCACCGGATCGACGACGACAGGACACCCACGTGCCACGACGAATTTGGTGACTTCGCGCGCGACCGCCGCAGAGCCGAGCATGCCGACCTTGATGGCGGCCGGCTCGCCGTCGAGCAGGACCGCTTGCAACGCGTCTCGCACGAGCCGCGCGTCGACCGCCTCGACGCGCTCGAGTCCTTGCGAGTTCTGCACCGTCAGCGCGGTGACGACGCTCGCAGCTTGCAGCCCCATCGCCCGCCATGTCGCGAGGTCGGCCGTGATGCCGGCGCCATCGATCGGGTCGTGCCCGGCGATCGTCAACAAGAAATTCATGTCTGGTGCCAGAACGGCATTCCCACCGTCGGCGTCGAGGCTTGTGCGCTTTGTCGCTCGGTCATCGGCGTCGCCGCATATGCCGCACGGCCGGCGCGCACCGCGAGGCCAAACGCCTCCGCCATGCGCACCGGGTCACCGGCCCGCGCGACCGCGGTGTTGAGCAGCACCGCGTCGTAGCCGAGTTCCATCACCTGCGCCGCGTGCGACGGCCGGCCGAGCCCGGCGTCGACGACCAGCACCGCATCGGGCAAGCGCTCGCGCAAGGTTGTGAGTGCTTGCGGATTCATCGGCCCGCGGCCGGTGCCGATCGGCGCGGCCCACGGCATGATCGCTGCGCAGCCGGCGTCGCGCAGGCGCTGCGCAACGACCAGGTCGTCGGTCGTGTAGGCGAACACCGCGAAGCCGTCACGCGCGAGCTGGTTCGCTGCGTCGATGGTCGCGAACGTGTCGGGTTGCAACGTGTAGTCGTCGCCGATCACTTCGAGCTTGATCCACGCGGTGCCGAAAATCTCGCGCGCCATCTGCGCCAGCGTGATCGCCTCTTGTGCGCTGTGGCAGCCGGCGGTGTTGGGCAGGACCCTGCAGCCGAGCGCGCTGATGCGCTGCCAAAAGCTGTTGCCGCCGCCGTGCTCGGGCTGCAGGCGGCGCAAGCCCACCGTCAGCACTTGCGTGCCGCTTGCGCGCACCGCGTCGGCCAGGCACTGCAGCGATGGGTATTGGGCGGTGCCGAGCATCAGGCGGCTACCCAGGTCGGTGCCGGCGACGCTCCAGGTTTCGTTGGGCATGGTCTTTAGCCTCCGGTGATCGGCGTGATGACGTCGATCTGGTCGCCGTTCGCCAACATGCGCTGCTCCCACTGCGGTCGCGGCACGAACACCCGATTGATCGCGCAGGCCATCGCTGCGGCGAGGTCGTAGCCCTGCGCGCGGAGCAGGGCCTGCAGGCTCGACGCCGCGGTCGTCACGCGCTCGCCGTTCAATGAGACGTGGACTTCGCTCATCGCGACTGGCCCATCAGTTGCTCGACCAGCGCCGGTGCGCAAAGGAAGCCGTGGCGGTACAGGCCATTGAGTCGCCAGACACCGTCGGCGTTGACGAGCGCCGGCCGATGGTCGTCGAGCGTCGGCCGCAGCGCGGCGGCGGTTCGCACGACGCGCGCTTCGCCGAATGCGGGGTGCAGGCTGTAGAGCGCGCTGCCGAGCTCGAGCATCGATCGCAGCGTGATCGGCCCGTCGTCTTCCGATTCGAGCTCGGTCGCGCCGACGACGAAGCGCTGCTGCGGGCGCGGTGCGATGTAGAGCTGGTAGCGCGGGTGCATCAATCGCACCGGCCGCTGCAGCACCACGCCGTTGCACTCGACGGTGATGACTTCGCCGCGAACACCGCGCAGCGCAGGCCAATCGCGCTTCGCGCCGACGCCGCGCGCGTCGATGACGAGATCGGCGTCGCAGCGGCCTTGCGCGCTGTGCAGGCCGCGCGCATCGAGCGCGTCGACGGCGCAGCATTCGTGCCAATGGCCGCCGAGCCTGTCGATCGCCAGCGCGAGCGCGTGCATCAACTCGTCATTGGCAAGCTGGCCCTCGCCTTCGAGCCACAGACCGCCGTCGAAGCGGCCGGCGAGCGCGGGCTCGAGCTGCGCCAATGCGCTCCCATCGAGCGATTGGACGCGGCTGCGATGCTCGGCCGGCAGCTTGTGATGCAGCACGCGCTTGAACTGGTCGAGCGTCGCGCGATCCGGCGCATGCGCGACGACGATCGTGCCGTCGCGCCGGTGGTAGACCGCCTCGCCGCTGTCGTCGCGCAGCTGCGCGAGCCACTCGGGCCACAGCGCCATCGAGCGCTGCGCCTGCTCGAACACCACTGCGTCGGCGACCGCGATTTCCGCGAGCGGCGCCAGCATCGCTGCGGCCGTCATCGAGGCCGATCGGGTGTCGTCGCGTGACAGCGAATCGAACAGGCTCACCCGCCAGCCGCGGCGCAGCAAGCGCCAAGCGGCGAGCCGGCCGGCCAAGCCGGCGCCGGCGATGGCAGCGTGCAAAGATTCCACGATCAGAGGTAGATCTCGTTGCCGCGCTCGCGGAACTCCTGCGCCTTTTCGTCGAGTGCGCGCTTGATCTCGATGACTTGGGCGCTCTGCGTGCTCGCCTGCTGCAAGCGCGCGAAATCGCGCACCTCCTGCGAGATCTTCATCGAGCAAAACTTCGGCCCGCACATCGAGCAGAAGTGCGCGACCTTGGCGTTCTCCTTCGGCAAGGTCTCGTCGTGGTACGCCATTGCGGTGTCGGGATCGATGGCGAGGCGGAACTGGTCTTCCCAGCGGAACTCGAAGCGCGCCTTCGACACCGCGTTGTCCCACATCTGCGCGCCGGGATAGCCCTTCGCCAGGTCGGCCGCATGCGCCGCGATCTTGTAGGCGATGAGGCCTTGCTTCACGTCGTCGCGGTTCGGCAGGCCGAGATGCTCCTTCGGCGTCACGTAGCACAGCATCGCGGTGCCGTACCAGCCGATGTTCACCGCGCCCATCGCCGACGAGATGTGGTCGTAGCCGGGCGAGATGTCGGTGAGCAGCGGGCCGAGCGTGTAGAACGGCGCCTCGAAGCAGGCCGTGAGCTGCTTGTCGACGTTCTCCTTGACGAGCTGCAGCGGCACATGGCCGGGGCCTTCGATCATCACCTGCACGTCGTGCTTCCAGGCGATCTGCGTCAGCTCGCCGAGCGTGTGCAGCTCGGCGAACTGCGCTTCGTCGTTCGCGTCGGCGATCGAGCCGGGACGCAGGCCGTCGCCGAGCGAGAAGCAGACGTCGTAGGCCTTCATGATTTCGCAGATCTCGTCGAAGCGCTCGTAGAGGAAGCTTTCGCGGTGGTGCGACAAGCACCACTTGGCCATGATCGATCCGCCGCGCGAGACGATGCCGGTGAGGCGATTCGCGGTCAGCGGCACGTAGGCCAGACGCACGCCGGCGTGGATGGTGAAGTAGTCGACGCCTTGCTCGGCCTGCTCGATGAGCGTGTCGCGGAACAGCTCCCAGGTCAGGTCTTCGGCCTTGCCATGGACCTTCTCCAGCGCCTGGTAGATCGGCACCGTGCCGATCGGCACCGGAGAGTTGCGCAGGATCCATTCGCGCGTCTCGTGGATGTTCTCACCGGTCGACAAGTCCATCACCGTGTCGGCACCCCAGCGAATCGCCCACACCAGCTTGTCCACCTCTTCCTCGATGCTCGAGCTGACGGCCGAGTTACCGATGTTGGCGTTGACCTTCACGAGGAAGTTGCGGCCGATGATCATCGGCTCGCTTTCCGGATGGTTGATGTTGCACGGGATGACCGCGCGGCCGCGCGCCACCTCGTCGCGAACGAACTCGGGCGTGATGTCGCGCACGAGCGCCGCGCCGAACGATTGGCCGGGCTTGGGCAGCCGCTCGGTCGCGAGGCGCTCGCGCAGTTGGGCGCGAACGAGGTTCTCGCGCAGCGCGATGAACTCCATCTCCGGCGTCACGATGCCGCGCCGCGCGTAGTGCATCTGCGAGACGTTGGCGCCAGCCTTCGCGCGTCGCGGCACCGGTGCACTGTGCAATCGCAACGCAGCGAGCGCCGGGTCGGCCAGGCGCTGGCGACCGTAGGCGCTGCTGATGCCGGGCAAGGCCTCGCTGTCGCCGCGGTCGGCGATCCAGGCGTGGCGCAGCGGCGCGAGGCCGCGCGTGATGTCGATTTGCGCGTTCGGGTCGGTGTAGGCGCCCGACGCGTCGTAGACCCGTAGCGGAGGGTTCGCCTCGCGCCGCGGCTCGCCGGCGCCGTCGTGAATCAATGTGTCGCTGAGCGTGATCTCGCGAAACGGCACCCGTACATCGGCGCGGCTGCCGGGGAGGTAGACCTTGTGCGAGCCGGCGAACGGGCTGCGGGTGATGCGCTGGGTCAGCGCGTCGGTATCGACATTGAGTGCGGTCTTGGCCATCTGAGCTCCAGAGGTGGGTTGCCTGCCTGGAGCGCCGCGGAGAGCCCCGCGTGGCCATGCACTTGATTCCTACGCGGGCACGATCCCGATCAGGTTCAGCGGGTTCCACCGAAGTGGTCTCAGCCAAGACTCGTGTCAAGGCGCCCCGACAAGCGGGCTCGATTTTAGCGGCCGCGACGGCAGCAGGGTCTAGCGCAAACGCTCGGAATGCGAAGCGTGGGAGGGCGGGTACAGGACCTGCTTCCTATAATCCGTCGACCTTTTCGAGCGCGTGGCGCACCCTCATGAATCCCGAATTCAAGCCGAACGAGATCGAACGCGCCGCGCAGGCCGCCTGGGCTGCTGCCGACGCGTATCGGGTGCGCGAAGACGCGAGCCGGGCGAAGTTCTACGCCTGCTCGATGCTGCCCTACCCGAGCGGCAAGCTGCACATGGGCCACGTCCGCAACTACACCATCAACGACATGATGGCGCGCTACCTGCGGATGAAGGGCTTCAACGTGCTGATGCCGATGGGCTGGGACGCCTTCGGGCTGCCGGCCGAGAACGCGGCGATCGACAACAACGTGCCGCCGGCGAAATGGACGCGCGACAACATCGCCGACATGAAGGCGCAGATGGAGCCGCTCGGCCTCGCGTTCGACTGGTCGCGCGAGATCGCCACCTGCGACCCCGACTACTACCGTTGGAACCAGTGGTTCTTCCTGAAGATGCTCGAAAAGGGCATTGCCTACAAGAAGACCCAGGTGGTGAACTGGGACCCGGTCGACCAGACGGTGCTCGCCAACGAGCAGGTCATCGACGGCCGCGGCTGGCGCAGCGGCGCGCCGGTCGAGCGGCGCGAGATCCCCGGCTACTACCTCGCCATCACCCACTACGCCGACGAGCTGCTCGCCAACGTCGCCGACTCGGCGAACCCACACTACTTGCACGGCTGGCCCGAGCGCGTGCGGCTGATGCAGGAGCACTGGATCGGCAAGAGCGAAGGCGTGCGCTTCGCCTTCCCTCACGCCATCAAGGACGAGCACGGCCGGCCGATCCAGGACGGCCGCCTGTGGGTCTTCACGACGCGCGCCGACACGATCATGGGCGTGACCTTCTGCGCCGTCGCCGCCGAGCATCCGCTGGCCACGCACGCGGCGCAGGGCAACCCCAAGCTCGCGGCGTTCATCGAGCAGTGCAAGAAGGGCGGCACCAGCGAAGCCGAGCTCGCGCTGCGCGAGAAAGAGGGCCTGCCGACCGGGCTGCAGGTGCGGCACCCGCTGAGCGGCGAACCGGTCGACCTGTGGGTCGGCAACTATGTGCTGATGGGCTACGGCGACGGCGCGGTGATGGGCGTTCCGGCGCACGACGAGCGCGACTTCGCGTTCGCGAAGAAATACGGCATCGACATCCTGCAGGTGATCACCGTCGACGGCGAGCACTTCAGCTACGACCACTGGCAGGACTGGTACGCCGACACGCGCTGCGGCGTGACGGTGAACTCCGACAACTTCAGCGGCCTCGCCTACAAGGTCGCCGTCGATGCGGTGGCGGCGGCGCTCGCGCACAAGGGCCTCGGCGCCAAGCAGACCACCTGGCGGCTGCGCGACTGGGGCATCAGCCGGCAGCGCTATTGGGGCACGCCGATTCCGATCATCCATTGCCCGTCGTGCGGCAGCGTGCCGGTGCCCGAGAAAGACCTGCCGGTGCTGCTGCCCGAGGACCTGATCCCCGACGGGTCGGGCAACCCGCTGAACAAATGCGAGTCGTTCCTCAACGTCGCGTGCCCGAAGTGCGGCCAGGCCGCGCGGCGCGAGACCGACACGATGGACACCTTCGTCGATTCGGCCTGGTACTACATGCGCTACTGCTGCCCCGACAGCCGCAGCGCGATGGTCGATGCGCGCAACGACTACTGGATGCCGATGGACCAGTACATCGGCGGCATCGAGCACGCGGTGCTGCACTTGCTGTACGCGCGCTTCTGGACCAAGGCGATGCGCGACATCGCACTCGTCGATTTCGGCGAGCCGTTCACCAAGCTGTTCACGCAGGGCATGTTGCTCAATGAGTCGTACTACCGCGAGGATTCGGCCGGCAAGAAGCGCTGGTTCTACCCGAGCGAGGTCGACGTGCGCTACGACGACAAGGGCCACCCGGTGGGCGCGACGTCGCGCGAAGACGGCCGGCCGGTGCTGCTCGGCGGCATCGAAAAGATGTCGAAGTCGAAGAACAACGTCGTCGAGCCGCGCGACATCATCGCGAAGTTCGGTGCCGACACGGCGCGGCTGTTCACGATGTTCGCCGCCCCGCCGGATCAGAGCGCGACCTGGTCCGACTCGGGCGCCGAAGGATCGTTTCGCTACCTGCGCCGGCTGTGGGCTTTCGGCGCGAAGCATGCCGAGCGCATCCACGGCGCGCCCCACCGTTTCGATGGCTTGAGCGCGGCCGCCAAAGAGCTGCGTCGCGAAGTCCATCTGCTGCTGCGCCAGATCAGCCACGACTACGAGCGCCTGCAATACAACACCGTGGTGTCGGGCGCGATGAAGCTGCTCAATGCGCTCGAGGCGGCGAAGCTCGCCGACGCCGCCGGCGACTCGGCCGTGCTGCGCGAAGGTGTCGGCATTCTGTTGCGCGCGCTGTATCCGGCGGCGCCGCATATCGCGCACGCGCTGTGGCACGAGCTCGGCTACGGGCTCGCGCATGGCGAGCTGCTCGATGCGCCGTGGCCGCATGTCGACGAGTCGGCGCTCGCGCAAGACCGCATCGAGCTCGTGCTGCAGGTCAACGGCAAGCTGCGCGGCGCGATCAGCGTGCCGGCGACAGCCGACAAGTCGCAGATCGAAGCGGCGGCGCTGGCGAGCCCTGAGTTCATCAGGTTCGCCGAAGGGCGGCACGCGAAGAAGGTCATCGTCGTGCCGGGGCGGCTCGTCAACGTGGTGGTCTGAACGCGCGATGCTGCCGCGCCGAGCGCTTCTGATTGCCGCCGCTGGGCTCGCCGGCTGCGGCTTCGAATTGCGGCGCGCGCCCGAGCTGCGCTTTCGCACGATCCAGCTGGCCGGCTTCAAGGCGCACTCGCCGCTCGCCGACGAGCTGCGCACGAACATCAACAGCAGCAAGACCACGCTCGTCGTCGACACGACGGCGCAGGCGCAGGTGGTGCTGGAGGCGCTCGCCGACGCGCGCGAGCGCAGCGTCGTTGCGAGCACCGCGGCCGGCCAGGTGCGCGAGCTGCAGCTGCGCGCGCGCCTGAACTTTCGGCTGCGCACGCCGGCCGGCAAGGAGCTGATCCCGGCCACCGAAATCTTGTTGAGCCGTGACATGAGCTACAGCGAAACGGTGGCGCTGGCCAAGGAGCAGGAAGAAGCGCAGCTGTTCCGCGCGATGCAAAGCGACATCGTCGCGCAGGTCATGCGCCGGCTCGCTGCCGTGCAAAGTCTGTGATGCCACGCTGATGCAAATTCGCCTCGACCAGCTCGCCACTCATCTGCAGAAGAACCTGCGGCCGCTGTACACGCTGTGGGGCGACGAGCCGCTGCTGGCGCAAGAAGCCGGCGACGCGATTCGCGCGGCGGCACGAGCCGCCGGCCACAGCGAGCGCCAGGTCCATGTGGTCAGCGGCGCACACTTCAACTGGAGCGCGCTGCTCGGCGCGGCGCAGGCGATGAGCCTGTTCGCCGACAAGCAGCTGATCGAAATCCGCATCCCGTCGGGCAAGCCGGGCAAGGAAGGCTCGGAGGCGCTGCAGCGCTATTGCGAGATGCTGTCTGACGACGTCGTCACCGTGTTGCAGTTGCCGCGGCTCGATCGTCAGCAGCAAGCGAGCGCCTGGTTCAGCGCGCTCGACGCGGCCGGTGTGACGATCCGCATCGACGCGATCGAGCGCAAGGCGCTGCCGCAATGGATCGCGCAGCGCCTCGCGCTGCAGGGCCAGCGCGTGCTCGCCGGCGAGGCGGGGCAGCAGACGCTCGCGTTCTTCGCTGACCGTGTCGAAGGCAACCTGCTGGCGGCGCACCAGGAAATCCAGAAGCTCGGCCTGCTGTATCCGGCCGGCGAGCTGAGTTTCGAGCAGATCGAGGCGGCGGTGCTCAACGTCGCGCGCTACGACGTGTTCAAGCTCGGCGAAGCGGTGCTCGCCGGGCAGGTGGCGCGCGCGCTGCGCATGCTCGACGGTCTGCAGGCCGAGGGCGAAGCCGCAGTGCTCGTGCACTGGACGCTGTCGGAAGACATCCGCGCGTTGAAGCGCGCGCGCGACGCGCTCGCCGCCGGCAAGCCCTTGCCGATGGCGCTGCGCGAGGCGCGCGTCTGGGGCGCGAAGGAGCGTCTGTTCGAGCGCGCGCTGCCGCTCGTCAGCGACAACGCGCTGGCGCAGCTGCTGCATGCGGCGCAGGTCTGCGATGGGCTCGTCAAAGGGCTCAAGCACCCCGACTGGCCGCTCGACCCGTGGGAAGGCCTGAAGCGGCTCGCGTTGATGACGCTGCAGTGCACGGCTGCGGCGCGCGTGTCGGCGACCGTGCCGCGGTTTGCGTTGACCGCTTCGTAGCCGCTACGTAGCCGCTACATCGGCGCGCGCACAGCGCGGCGCTGCTTCGCCGCGACGCGATAGAGCGTCGCCGGCTCATGCGCCGCCGGCGATTCGGCCGGCATGGCAAACGGGTTGACGACCGTCACCGCGGGTCCACCCGCCGCCGGTGACTCGAAGCGCTGGCCATCTTGCAGGTCTTCGCTGAACAGCAGCGCGCAGCGTGCGTCGAGCGCGGACTGTACGATCAGCGCGTCCCACACCGAGAGCTGGTAGCGCTGCTGCAACGCGAGCGCGCGCAACGCCGAATCGGCATTCGCCGGAACGACTGTGTGATCGGCAAGCAAGCGCAGCGCAGCGATCGCGTCGGCCGGCTGCAGAAAGCGCTGCCGCACGACGACGCTGTAGAACTCTTGCATCACCTGCGCGCTGATTACCAGACGGCCACGGCGCATCGCCTCGCGCACAGCGACGAGCGCTTGCTCGCGGCGGACGGCGTCGGCAGCGTCGTAGGCATAGACGATGACGTTGGTGTCGAAGAAGATCGGCCCGTCGGGCAACGCAGCGGATCGACCCGCTGCGGCGCGGCCAGCGCGACTCATCGCTTGGCCGCTGCCCGACGCCGGGTGCCGGGCGAGCGCTCGGCGAGCAGTTGCTCATACAGCGCGTCGCGCGACAGGCGCCGCCCGGTCGACCGGCCGAGCGTGTAGCACAGGACCCGTGTTCAGTAGCCCCGCCGGCGATCCACCAAATCCGCCAGCGCCTGTCCCTCGCGCAGCGCTCTGACATTGCACGCCGCCACCTGCGCAGCGCTGCGCGGATCGGTCTGCGCGGCCACATGCGGCAGCAGCGTCACTTGCGGATGCGACCAGAACGGGTGGCTCGCGGGCAGCGGCTCGGTGGCGAAGACGTCGAGCACGGCATGCTGCAACTGACCGCTCGCCAGCGCGGCGAGCAGGTCGGCGTCGACGACATGCGCGCCGCGCGCGAGATTGACGAAGCTCGGGCCTCGCCGCATGCGGGCGAAGGTGCCGGCGTCGAAGAGTCCGGTCGTCGCCGCCGTCAGCGGCAGCAGGTTGATCGCGATCTGCGCGTCGGCGAGAACGCGCGGCAACTGCGCGTCGCCGCAGCGCGCGTCGATGCCGTCGATCTGCGTCTCGCGCGTGCTCCAGCCGCTGACGCGATAGCCGTTGCTTGCGAGCCGCTGGGCCACCGCACGGCCCATCTGACCGAGACCCAGCACGGTGACACGCGTTTCGTCGGCACGCCGCTGCGGATGAGCCTGCCATTGCGCGACGCGCTGCTGCTGCGCATAGGCGAAGAAGCCGCGCTGCAGGCTCAGCACGGCCCACAGTGCCGTCTCGGCCATCGCCGCGTTCATCGCGGGGTCGACCATTCGGGCGAGCGGCACATCGACCGGCACGCTCGCGTCGCGCAGCAGCTTGTCGACGCCGGCCCACAGCGATTGGATGAGCTTCAAATTCGGCAGCCCGGCGAGCGCGCCAGCTGGCGGATTGGCGACGATCGCGATGTCGACGCTTGCAGCGTCGCAACTCGCGCGCTCGGTGATGAGCGTCTCGCCGGGCAGCGCAGAGCGCAGCGCGGTCAGCCACTGCGTCAGCTCGTCGCCGGCGAAATCGGTGGCGAGCAGGATCGTCATCGTCACGCGGCCGTGGCGAGCACCGCGTTCAACAAGCGCAGCGCATTCGCGACGGTGTCGCGTCGCACGCTGGCACGGTCGCCGTGCAGTTGCAGTCGCTCGATCTGCGTCGTGCCGCCGCGTATCGCGATCGCAAGCCAAACGGTGCCGACCGGCTTGCCCGGCGTTGCGCCAGCCGGACCGGCGATGCCGGTGACGGCGACCGCGACCTGCGCGCTCGAATGCGCCAAAGCGCCTTCGGCCATCGCGCGAACGACCTCGCCGCTGACGGCGCCATGTGCGTCGATCAAGCTCGCGGGAACGCCGAGCAAGTCGGCCTTGGCCGCGTTCGAGTAGCTCACCCAACCGCGCTCGAACCAGTCGCTCGACCCGGCGAGCGAGGTGCATGCCGCTGCGATCAATCCGCCGGTGCACGACTCGGCGCTTGCGAGCATCCAGCCGCGCGCGCGCAGGGTGGTCGCGAGCAATTCCACTTGGGCCGAAAGCTCAGCATCGAGCTCGTTCACAGCCACGTCCACACGGCCATCACGAGCAACGCGCACAGTGCTGCGACCGCGTCGTCGAAGAGGATGCCGAAGCCTTGGCGCCAGCCGATAGTCTGGCCGCGCCGGCCCTTGAAGAACTCGTCGGCCCAGGCGACCGGCCCCGGCTTGGCGGCATCGAAAAAGCGAAACAGCAAGAAGGCCGCGAGCTGCGATCGCCAGCCCGCCGGCGTTACCAGCCACAGGATGGCCCAGAACGCGAGCACCTCGTCCCAGACGATCGCGCTCGGGTCGGCAACGCCGAGATGGCGCGCCGTCACCGTGCATGCCCACCAACCGATCGCGAGGCTCGCGGCCAGCAGCAGCGCCCAACGCAGATCGCTCATGTGCGGCTGCAGGATCAGG
>VBCQ01000431.1 GCA_005882155.1 Betaproteobacteria bacterium | reverse complement strand
TCGGCGTTGACTCGCAAGCGCTCGAACGCGCGACGTGCATCAGTCTCACTCTCGCAGCGCATCAGCACGACGAACTCTTCGCCGCCGAAGCGGTACAGGCGGTCGTGAAAGCGGAAGCTGCTGCGCATCAGGCGCGAAAGCAACAGCAGCACTTCGTCGCCGATCAGGTGGCCGTAGCTGTCGTTGACGGTCTTGAAATGATCGATGTCGATCATGCCGAGCCAGTAGAGGCTTCCCGGCCCGACAGTGCGGCGCGCGTCGCCGGTACCGGAACGCGGATGGATCGTCGACGAGACCTTCAAGAAGCTCTCGTCGAAGGTCTTGCGATTGAGCAGGCCGGTCAGCGTGTCACGCTCACTGTAGTCGAGCAAACCTTGAAAGTTGCGATAGACGCGCAGGATGCTGCACACCATGCGCTGCGCCTCGGTCCCGAGCACGCCGTCGGTATGCATCTCGAGCACGCCGACGACTTCACGGTCGGTGGCCAGCGGAAATACGCTGAGGCCGTCGTTGCCGTTGCACGAAACGACTGTCTCGCCGTTCAGCGCTTCGCAGCGCGCCGGGTGATCGCGCAGCTTGGGCAGGCTGTCGAGGTCGACCCACACCGGGTCGGCAGTCGCGACCACGTCGTTTTCGCCGAGCCGCGCCCGCGTCAGCCAGCGCTGGTTGTCGCCGTCGCCGACCATCCGATAGATCGCCACCGAGCGCGGATGCAGCAGGTCGCGGAACGCGCCGGCCAAAGTCACGTCGAGCACGTCGCGATCGCGAAACCCGGTCAACTCGGCAAGGTGGTCGACGAGTTCTGACATGTTGCGCGCCTCGCGATGCGTCGGCCCTCAGGAGGCCGTCTCGTGCGCCGTGTAGCGTCCGATCAGCGCGAGCAAGTCTTCTTCGGAGTAAGGCTTGCCGAGGTAGTGATCGACGCCCAGCTCGGCCGCGTAATCGCGGTGCTTCTGCGCGATGCGCGACGTGATCATGATCACCGGCAGGTCGCGCAGGCGCGCGTCGCCGCGGATGTTGCGCACCAGGTCGAAGCCGTCCATGCGCGGCATCTCGATGTCGGACAGCACCATCTGCGGCTTCTCTTCAGCCAGGCGCTCCAGTGCATCGAGGCCGTCCTTGGCGAGCGCGACGCGGTAGCCTTCGCGCACCAGCAGACGCTGCGTGACGCGCCGAACGGTGAGCGAATCGTCGACCACCAGCACCAGCGGCGCAGCGCGCGCGGCCGCCTCGACCGCAGTCGGCAGCTGGATCTCGGGCGCCGGTCCGCGCATCGCCGCCAGCGTCGCGGCACGCGCTTCGACGCCGTACAGCGTGGCCAGCGCGACCGGGTTGTAGATCAGCGCGACCGAGCCCGACGCGAGCAGCGTCATGCCCGCCAGACCTGGCATGTGCGACAACTGAGGGCCGAGGTTCTTCACCACGACTTCCTGGTTGCCGAGCACTTCGTCGACATGCACGGCGATGCGCTGCTGGGCGCTTCGAATGATCACGACCTGGCGTGTGCGCGACGCGGTCTCGGCGCTGCGCGCGCTCAGCTGCAGCAGCGAACCGAGCCAGAAATACGGCACCGAGCGATCGCCGAGCGCGAAGCTGCCGCTTTCGTAGGCGTGCGCGATCTCGTCCGCGGTCGCACGACGAACGATCTCGACGAGCGTGGACGGGACCGCCACGGTCGCTGTGCCGACTCGCATCATCACGACCTGCGTGACTGCAGTGGTCAGCGGCAGCACGAGCTTGAAGCTGGTGCCCTGGCCGAGCGCGGTCGCCGTCTCGATGCGTCCGCCCATCGCGTTCACCTCGGCGCGCACCACGTCCATGCCGATACCGCGGCCGGCGAGCTCGGTGACTTTGTCGGCGGTCGAGAAGCCCGAGGTGAAGATCAGGTTCGCGAGCTCGGCATCGCTGTGCTGCTGGCCCGCGTCGAGCAGGCCCATCGCGACGCCCTTGTCGCGGATTCGCGAGAGGTTCAGGCCGGCGCCGTCGTCGCGGAATTCGACGCCGACTTCGTTGCCTTCGTGGCCGACGGTGACGACGATCGAGCCGGTCGGGTCCTTGCTTGCGGCGATGCGCGTGTCGGCCGACTCGATGCCGTGCGTGACGCTGTTGCGCAGCAGGTGCTCGAAGGCGCCGGTCATGCGGTCGAGCACGCCGCGGTCGACTTCGATCGAACCGCCGACGATGTCCAGCCGCACCTGCTTGCCGGTCTCCTTGGCCGCTTGCCGCACGACGCGATAGAGGCGATCGGACAAGCCTTCGAACTCAACCATGCGCGTGCGCAGCAGGTCGTCCTGCAGCTCGCGAGTCAGACGCGCCTGCGCGGCCAACTCGTCCTCGGTGCTTTCCAGCGTGCGCTGCAAGGTGCGCTGCACGGTGGCCACGTCGTTGACCGACTCGGCCATCATCCGCGTCAATTCCTGGAAGCGCGTGAAGCGGTCGAACTCGAGCGGATCGAACGACTGCGCCAATGCCTTCGCGGCCTCGAGCCGCGAGCTCATCTGCGTTTCGGCTTGCAGCTCGATGTCGCGCAATTGCTGGCGCAAGCGCTCGAGGTTGTCGGTGAGGTCGGTCAGCGAGCCTTTGATCGTGCCGACTTCGACTTCGATTCGCGAGCGCGTGATGCTGACCTCGCCGGCCTGGTTCACCAGCCGGTCGAGCAGCGGCGCACGCACGCGCACCGCCGACTGCGATGCTGCTGCGCGGTCAGGGGTCTGACGCGGTGCCGCGGCGCGGCCGCTGAAGCGCGACCAATCTATGTCGGGCATGGTCAACGGCACCAGCGCTTCGGTCGTGGTCGTCGCTCGCGCCTCGGGCAGTGCCTCGGTCGGTGCTTCGACATCTGCGACCGGCATCGCGGCCAGCGGCGTCGGCGCGTCATCGACGGCCTGCACCACAGGCTCGACGAACACCGGCGGCGGCGGCGGATCGACGACCTCGGCCTCGCCGACCGGCGGCGCGTCGACCGACTCGACTTGGCTCACCGCATCGTCGACCGATGCGACCGCTTCGGCATAGGCCTGCGCGTCACGCGAGCGCAGCGCTTCGAAGGTCTGCGACAGCGCATCGGACGCACCCTGCAGAACTTCGATGTCGGCTGCGTCGGGCTCGCTCTGCGCGAGCACGTGCTCGATGCGCGACTCCAAGCGGTGCGCCATTTCGCCGAGGCGCATTGCGCCCGCCAGACGCGCGCCGCCCTTCAGCGTGTGCAAGGTCCGCATGCACGCCGACGCGTGGCTCACGTCGCTCGGCTGGCGCGACCAGTCGCGCAGCTGCGACGCGAGCTGCGGCAACAACTCCTGGCCTTCTTCCTCGAAGATCGGGAACAGCTCGGCGTCGACCGCGTCGATCGCGTCGATGTCGTCATCGACTTGCGGGCCGCCGTCGTGCACCGCCACCGATCGCACCGCCTCGGTGGGCCGTGCCATGAAGGGTTTCAGCTCGGGCAAGCCGAGCGCGGCGAGGCCCGAGTCGGGCGCACCGAATTGGCTGTCGCCGGCTTGCGCCGATGTCGTCGAATCGCGGAACGCAGCCGGGCGGGTGATCGGTGCCTCGGCGGTCGGCGATGGCATCGGCAGCGGTACCGGCTCGGGCTCAGGTGTCGGTGCCTGCGCCTCGGGCGCCTGCTCGATGACCTCGGGCATCGCGATCGGCTCGACGATTTCGATGGTCTCGCTCGTCAGTTCGGCCGCTGCGCTCAACGCATCGAGGCGGCGCGCCGAAGTGACTTCATGGTCGGCGAGCCGCTGCATCAAGTCGGGCGCCGGCTCCTTCAGGAACCCGGCGGCGAACTGGTGCAGCAGGCGCCGAATTTCCTCGGCGCTGTCGACGAACAAACGCCCTTCTTCGGTCGTACCGTGACCGATCGCGTGGCTGCGCATCAACGCATGCTCGAGCATGCGCGCGAGGTGCGACAGGTCGGAGAAGCCGACGGTGGCCGAGCTGCCGGCGAGCGAATGCGCGAGCGCGATCGACGTCTCACCGACGGCGCGATGCAGCTCCATCGCCCATTCGGCGACTTCGGTCGTGAGCCGGCGCGACAGCTCATCGGCTTCATTCAAGAAGATGTTGAACAACGGAATGCTGATGCGCAGCGGCCCGACGACTTTGACCTGTTCGTCTTCGGTAAAGCTCGGCGCGACAGCCACCGGCGACTCGACCGCGCGCTCGCTCGACGGCTGCAGGTTCTCGATCAGCGGCGCGCTCGCAAAGCTGTCGTCGCCGAGGTCGAGGTCGATGAGGCCGACATCGTCGGCCGAGCGCCCAGGCTCGACGGGCGCAAATGCGCCGCGGTCGAGCGTGATCGGCTCGGTGGCCGGCGACAGCTCGAACGGGTCGGTCAATGCCGGCTCGAGCGTGTCGATGACCAGGCTCTGCGGCGTGGCGCTCGACGCCGGCAGCACGACGAGCGGGGTCTCGAACTTCGACAAATCGAGCTCGAACGACAGCGCCTGTTCCGGCGCGCTCGGCGCTTGCGGCTTCGCCGCCGGCGGCGTGAATTCGAGGTCGAGTGCGCTCGGCAGATCGGGCGGCAGGTTCAGCGTGAACGGCTCTATCGTTTCCTGCGCCAGCGGCGTGGCGTGAGCGTCGCTCGGCTCGAGCACGATCGCCGTGTCGGGCAGCGTGGCCACTTGGATTTCAGGCTCGGGTGCGGGCTGCGGCGCTACCTCGGCCGCCGCCGCGGCAGGCTCGCGCAACGCGAGCGCCGCGGCTTCGATGCTCGCCGCATCGCGCAGCGCATCGCTCTTCGCGGCGATGTCGTCGACCCAGCCGGCGAGCGTGTCGAGCGACTGGCGGGTGAATTGAAGCAGCGCGTGGTCGGCCGCGTGCTGATCGGCCAGGCGCGCGTTGTACAGCTGCTCGCAGGCCCAGGCAGCGTCGCCGAACTTCTTCAGCCCGACCATGCGCGAGCTGCCCTTCAGCGTGTGAAAGGCGCGCCGCACTGTCGTCAATTGCTCGAGGTCGTCGCTCGAATTCGCGAGCTCGTCGCAGGCGGCGCGAGCCGTCTGCAAAACCTCGCGTGCTTCCTCGAGGAAGATCTCGCGCATCTCGTCGTCTTCGGCCAGATCGGCCGGGCCGTCGGACGGGAGGCGCGGCGGCGGGACCGGGGCGGCGCGAACCGCGGCGATCTCGGGGTCGAGTCCGACCGGGTCCGACGCGGTCGTGACGAAGTCGACGAGCGCTTCGGACAGATGACCGCGCGCCGACGCAATGTCGTCGGCGTCGCCGTGCGCCTGCTCGATCGCGGCCTGCGCCTGCGACACCGTCGCGGCCAATGCCGAATGGTCGGCCGCTTCGGCTTCCTGCGACAGCCGCTCGAGGTCGCGCGACACTTCTTCGAGCGAGACGTCTTCGCGCACCGCCGTGAACGCGAGCATTTGCGCCTGCTCGATCAGCCGCGGCTCGACTGCCACCGGCGGCGGTGTGTGCACCGACGCCGCGCGTTGCGCGCTGCGACCCATAACCGGATTCAGCGTGCCTTGCTGCGCGTCGTAGACGAACAGCGACTTGGCCATTTGCGGCTGCACGCTCAGCATGTCGATGAGGAAGCCGAGCGCGCCGAGGTTGCCGGCCAAGCGATCGAATACACCAGTCTGGTCGACGCGCGCCGGGTCGACTTCGGTCGACACCAGCCCCTCGACTTCGCTGCGCATGCGCAGCAGCGCGGCCGACGCCTGATCCATGCCGAGCACCGACAGCACGCCGCGCATTGCCGCGAGCTGGTTCGGCACCGGGATCAGCACATTGCGATCGCTCGGATTGCGGAAGAACTGGTCGATCTGCTTTTCGGCCTCGGACAGCGAAGCGCGCAACTCCTGCACCACACTGCCCATCGTCTGCCGATCGGAGACGCGGCGGTACAGGTCTTCCATCCAGCCTTCGAGCGGCGAGGGCGTGCCGCCGAGCCGCACGGCCGAAATGCGATCGGCGAGGCGGCGCACACGCACGCCTTGCTCGGGATTGTCGAACTCGCCGTCTTCGAGCGAGGCTTCGAGGTACAGCAAGCCGGTCGCGACTTCCATCGCCAGCGGCGCGGCCGGTGCTGCGCCGCCTTGCTGGGTCAGCGCGACCGCTTGCGTCAGCTCGGCGGCCATCGCGTCGCCCGACGGGAACAGTCGCTTCAGCGAATCGCCGACCAGTGCGAACTGCTCGGCCAGGCCGCTCATGCGGTGCATCTCGCCGCCCGCGACCGCCGACCACGATTCCTTCGCGGCCGACACGCGCTTGCGCGCTTGCGCGACCAGCGCCGGATCGAAGCGACCGAGCGCGCTCGCCGAGTAATCGACCGGCGTGTGATGCGCCAGTGCATACACCTGTCGCACCGCGGCCACGCGCGGCGTCTTGCGGCCGTCGCCCGGCGATGCGGCCTGAGCGCAGAAGAACAGCAGGTCTTGCGCGAGACGCTCGGACACGTCGGCCTCGCCGCGCTCGATGATGCGCAACTGGGCGAGCAGCCGTGCGGCGACCCGCTTGACGAAGACGTCGGACTCGAGCAGCCCATGCGAGAGCGCTTCGAACACCGCCGACGCAAGCTTCCACAGCGTCGCCGTCTGGGCATGCGCCGCGCCGGCACCGAGGCCGGCGCAGATATCGCTCATCCGCGAAGCCGCTGCCATCGTCGGCTTGCGCATCAGCGTGAGCATCTGCTGCTCCATCGCTGAGCGCGTCGCCGCATCGGGACGACGCGGCGCGGCGTTCGATCCGACATCGGGCAGATCGCGCCATTGCCAGTCGAGCGACCACAGGTCCGCCGGATGGACGCGATCGGCGCCGGCGGCCTCTTGCACCGCGCGGTACTGCGGGAACATCGCGAGCGCCGAGACGGTCTTGCCGGCGAGCAGGCGTGACACGTAGTCGAGCAGCGCGAACGACGCGTGCTCGATGTCATCGACGACGGTCGCCGACAGCTTGTGCGGCTTGGCGACGAAGCGCTGCACCGCCGCTTCGCAGGCGCGCAGCACGGCGGCTGCGGCCGGCAGGCCGACCAGCTCGAGCGCACCAACGCCCTGGTGAATCTGCTGACGCGCGGTGCGCAGCACGGCGGGGTCGTGGGCGTCGACGTCGGAGCCCGACAGCACCTCGGCTTCTTTGATGAAGCGGCGCAGCGCCTTGTGTGCGGCGTCGAGCGAGCGACGAAGTTCCTCGTGGACCCAGGCGAGCGCGCTCAGGTCGTCGCTGGTCTCGGAGGTGGCGTCGGTGTTGCGGGAGCTGTCCATCGGTGCCTTGAGTTCTTGGGACCTATCCGTGCAAGGTGCTTGGTGCCGGCCGCGCCGCACCCGCTGATGCGATTTACTCGACCTTGAATCGCGCCACCGACTGCTTCAATTCCTCGGCGCTCTTCGACAGCTCGCGCACCATCTGCGCAGTGGAGCGCGTGCCCTCGCCGGTCTGCTCGGTCACCGCGAAAATGTGCTGGATGTTGGCGGCCACCACGTTGGCCGATTCGGCTTCGCGCAGCGCTTGATTCGAAATGTGCGCAATCAGGTCGGCGAGCTGGCGCGACACGCGGTCGATGTCGCCGAGCGCCGTACCGGCCGCGTCGCTCAGTCGCGTTCCTTCGACCACGCCCTGCGTCGATCGCTCCATCGCGGCCACCGCGTCTTGGGTGTCGGTCTGAATCGTCTTCACCAGCGCCGCGATCTGCCGCGTCGCGTCGCCGGAGCGTTCCGCGAGGCGCTGCACTTCTTCGGCAACCACCGAGAAGCCTCGGCCCGCTTCACCGGCCGACGCGGCCTGGATGGCGGCGTTCAGCGCCAGCACGTTCGTCTGTTCCGTAATGTCGGAAATCAGCTCGGTGATTTCGCCGATCTCCTGCGACGACTCGCCCAGTCGCTTGATGCGCTTGGAGGTTTCCTGGATCTGGTCGCGGATCGAGTTCATACCGCCGATCGTGTTCTGCACTGCCTTCAAGCCGGTCTCGGCGGCATCGAGCGACTGGCGCGCCACCGTTGCAGTTTCCTGCGCTTGCGCCGACACCTCGTTGATTCGACCCGCCATCTGCAGCACCGACTCGCCGGTGTCGCGAATTTCGCGCAGCTGCTCGGTCGACGCGGCGAGCAGCTCGGTCGACGTGGCTTCCACCTGCTGCGTCGTTTCGGTCACGCGGCTCACCGTGCCCTGCACCTGCGACACCAGCGTGCGCAGCTCTTCCACGGTGTAGTTCACCGAGTCGGCGATGGCGCCGGTGATGTCTTCGGTCACCGTCGCCTGCTGCGTCAAGTCGCCTTCAGCGACCGTTTGCAGTTCGTTCATCAATCGCAAAATCGCCGCCTGGTTGGCGTCGTTGACGCGCTTGGCTTCCTGCTCCTGGCGCTCGGCTTCGAGTCGCTGGTTTTCGGCGAGCGCCGCGCGCTGGGCCTGGTCGCGAACGTACAAGCGAAGGAAACCGCCGCCGCCGGCCGCCATCACGAGAGCCGACAGGATCAGGAAAGCGAGCGCGAGGCCGCTGAAGCCGGTTTCTTTTCCGAGCTTCTCCTGCACGACCTCGAGACCTTTGCGCAGCGGCTCGCTGTCGGCAATGATCGCGGACTGCGCTTCACGAGCCGACACCAGGCCCTGCAGGTTGCCGAGAATCGCGCCGGCTTGCGTTCGTGTCTCTTCGTATTGCTTGAGCAGCGCCACGAGGCGCTCCTTGGTCTGCGGGTCTTTCGTCGGCGGCAGGCGCAGTTCCTGGTTGCCGTCGGACAGGCCCTGGGCAATTTCGCGGAACGAGTTCAAGTCCTTGCCGAGCAGGAACACGGCCTCGGGGCTCACGCCCTCCATCGTCAGGAATTCGTTGGCCGACTTGCCGATGCGTTGCGTCAACATCACCAGCTGGCCAACCGCCGACAGCTCGGCCGGCGACGCTTCCTGCTGCAGCTTCAGCGACGAGATCGTCTCTGCCGTCTCGAGCAGGTCGGACGACTGGCGATTGATCGCGCGCAGCGCCTGGCCGACCTGCGTCAGGATCTTCTGCTGTGCGATGACGGTGTTGGCGTTCTTCTCGGCGCGGTCGACGAGCGGCAGCAACGGATCGATGGCGTCCTGCACACCGGCCGGCGCAGCTGATAGGTCGCCCTCGCCGGTTTTCAGGCCACGAACGTTCTTCGCCAGCACTTCGCTGCTTTCGCGCACTTCCGGGAAGGCCTGCGGGCTGCCGATCAAGGCCTGCGATACCGACTTCGCGAGCCGCTGCGACTGCATCAGCGCCTGACCCGAGGCACCCACCTGCGCCGCACCCTTGTTCGCGGAGTTGAGCGAGCTGATCGTCATGACGACGAGGCCGATCAGGCCGAGCAACACCATGCCGCCGAGCGTTCGCTGCTGCTCGCCGACCGGACGCATGCCGATCAGCGGCAAGCCGCTTCCGAGCGACGCCGCGTTGGCCGCTTCCATGCCCTGGATGCGCGTCTCGCTGAACTCGGCCATTTCGGACGGCGAGGCCTCGGAGATGATCGACGAGTCCTCGGCGTCGGCGCGGTGCGCACCGGTGGCGCCCATGTCCAGCGTCGCGGTGCCGTCGAGCGACGGCACTGTCGCGCGATGCGTCGAATACGCGTCGTCGAACGGGTTCTCTTGCGCATCGGCGCCGCCCGCCGCGTTGCGATCCGGGCCCCAACTCTTCATCTTGTTCAGGAAGCTCATATGGTCCTCGTACGGTCTCGTGTCCGTGGTTTCGGCCGGGAGAGCCGGCGTTTCATTCAACCGATTTCTTGCAACCTCAACCGACGATGCGCAGGAACGCTTCGTCACCCGCCAGCGCAGCCAGATTCAGCTCCTGCCAGACGCGCCCGCCTTCGTCGCGATATCGCGCGCCGACGAACGGCGGGCGTGTGCCGCCGTTATCGGTTTGCGGCGTCAACTGCCCTTCACTGCGCAAGCCGGCCAATCGATCGACGAGCAGCGCGCAATTGATTTCCAGCGCGGTGTTGAAGGCCACCAGGCGAGCCTGGTCGCGCAACTGTTCGTTGCTCTTGACGCCGAGAAACCCGGCCAGATCGACGACGCCGTGCAAATGCCCGCGCAGATTCGACACGCCGAGAAACCACGGATGGGTGTGCGGCACCGACATGACCGGTGCCATCGCGAAAATTTCGCCGGCTTCCTTCAGCGGAAACAGGAAGCCGCGCGCGCTGCACTCGACCGCGAGCCATGACTTGCCGCGCTCTTGAGTGCGTGCGGACTGCAGCCGCTCGGCAAGCCGGCTTTGGAGTTCACGCAGTGCTTCCTTGTTGGCCATCTGAGAAGGGCTTGGCTATGCGCTCGGTGAATCGGCCGGCGTCTCAATCGAAGGCGCGGATCTTGGCGACCAGCTCATCGGCGTCGACCGGCTTGACGATGTAGTCGCGCGCGCCTTGGCGCATGCCCCAGACCTTGTCGGTTTCTTGGTTCTTGCTCGTGCACATGATCACCGGCACATCGGCGAACCGCGGGTCGCGAGTGATCGCGCGGGTCAGCTGGAAACCGTTTTGGCCCGGCATCACCACGTCCATCAGGATCAGGTCGGGCTTGTTTTCGCCGAGCCGGCGCATCGCCTCTTCGGCATCTTCAGCCGTGCGCACGGCAAAGCCGCGCTTGCTCAGCAAGTCGGACAGGAAGTGGAGTTCGGTCTTCGAATCGTCCACCAACAAAATGCTCTTGATCGCCATCGTTCAATCCTCGGTCGTCGCAGTCGGCGAGTGTCACACGTCCTCACGCGAAAGCCAGTGGCCACTCGTCGAACGCAGCAGCAAAACCGGCCACTGGTGTGGAATCAGTCACGCCACGCGGCGATGCTGCTCCACCGCCTGCAACAGTTGGTCTTTGGTGAAGGGCTTGGTCAGGTAGTCCTGAGAGCCGACCATGCGGCCGCGCGCCTTGTCGAACAGCCCGTCTTTCGACGACAGCATGATCACCGGCACGTCGGCGAATTTGATGTTGCGCTTGATGATGGCGCAGGTCTGATAGCCGTCGAGCCGCGGCATCAAGATGTCGCAGAAGATCAAGTCAGGCTCATGGTCGTTGACCTTGGACAGCGCATCGAAGCCGTCCTCGGCCAACAGCACTTCGTAGCCACCTTGCTTCAGGAAAATCTCTGCGCTGCGGCGGATGGTGTTGCTGTCATCGATGACGAGCACCTTCACGCTCGAGGCGTCCGCTGGGACTTCATTGCTCAACGAGCATTCTCCTAACGACTTGTGCCAGTCTGTCGAGCGCGGTCTTGCGCGAACGCTCAGATCTGAACCATTTCGAAGTCTTCCTTGCGCGCGCCGCATTCCGGACAGGTCCAGTTCATCGGCACGGTATCCCACGAAGTGCCCGGTGCAATACCATGCTCCGGATCCCCGGCGGCCTCGTCATATATCCATCCACAAATGAGGCACATCCAGGTTCGCGATTCAGTCACTTGAAGAGTCGGGCTTCACTACAATGGTGGCGAATTGTAGCGACGCGAAGTGACAAAAAGCCAAGGGTTTCTCGGCACCTACGCAACATACCTCACACTTTTCTAGAAGTCAGCGCTGATTTGCGCGACCGACTTCACGGCCTCGCTTGGCGCCTTTTTTCGAGCCTTTCAATGACCGCAGATACCTCCCCCGAAGAAACCGGCGCTGAACCCTTGCAGGATCAGCCGGCACCGGCCTGCGTGATGAGCTTCAACGCCACCGACCCGAGCGGCGCCGGCGGCGTGGCCGGTGACGTCGCGACGATCGCCGCGATGGGCGCGCATGCGCTGCCGGTCGTCACGTCGGTCGTGATGCGCGACACCGCCGAGGTCTTCGATCACCACGCGCTCGATGCCGACGTGGTCGTCGAGCAGGCGCGCAGCGTGCTCGAAGACGTGACCATCGCGGCGTGGAAGGTCGGCTTCCTCGGCTCGGCCGAAGGCGTGAGCGCAGTCGCCGAGGTGCTGTCGGACTATCCCGATGTGCCGCTCGTCGCCTACATGCCGAATTTATCGTGGGTCGAAGAAGACGAGCAGCAGGCCTATGTCGACGCGTTTCGTGAGCTCGTGTTGCCGCAGACCGAGGTGCTCGTTGGCAGTCACCAGACGCTGACCGATTTTCTGCTGCCCGAATGGGACGCCGATCGCCCGGCGTCGCCGCGCGAGCTCGCGGTCGCCGCCGGCGAGCACGGTACGCGCTTCGTCCTCGTCACCAGCGTCCCGCTGCCCGACCAGTTCCTGGACAACGTGCTCGCGTCGCCGCAAGGCGCGATCACCGGCGAGAAGTTCGAGCGCTTCGAAGTCAGCTTCGTCGGCGCCGGCGACACCTTGTCGGCCGCGCTCGCCGCGCTGCTCGCATCGGGCAGCGAGCTTCACGCTGCGGTGGGCGAGTCGCTCGCCTTTCTCGATCAGGCGCTCGACGCCGGCTTTCGCCCCGGCATGGGCAACGTGATTCCCGATCGCTTCTTCTGGGCGCTGCCGCCGGCCGAAGAGGAAGAAGGCGAGCCGGGTGCCGAAGGCGGGCCGGAAGACAACGAAGCGCCCGGGTCACGGCACATTCATTGAACAAATGTCGAACCAGAGCCTGTTCGAGCGCGTGAACCTGACAAACGCACAGCTCTTCGAGCGTGCTCAGCGTGTCATCCCCGGCGGCGTGAATTCGCCGGTGCGCGCGTTTCGCGCGGTCGGCGGCACGCCGCGCTTCATCACCAAGGCGCAGGGCCCGTACATCTTCGATGCCGAGGGTCAGCGCTACATCGACTACATCGGATCCTGGGGTCCGATGATCCTCGGTCACGGCCACCCTGCTGTGCTCGACGCGGTGCAGAAGGCGGCGCTCGACGGCTTCTCGTTCGGTGCGCCGACCGAGCGCGAAGTCGAGCTCGCCGAAGAGATCTTGAAGCTCGTGCCGAGCATGGAGCAAGTGCGGCTCGTCAGCTCGGGCACCGAAGCGGCGATGAGTGCGCTGCGTCTCGCGCGCGGCGCGACCGGGCGCAACAAGATCGTCAAGTTCGAAGGCTGCTATCACGGCCATGCCGATTCGCTGCTCGTGAAAGCCGGCTCCGGTCTCGCGACCTTCGGCAACCCGACCAGCGCCGGCGTGCCGGCCGACGTCGTGCACCACACGCTGGTGCTCGAGTACAACAACGCCGCGCAACTCGACGAAGCGTTCGCGTTGCATGGCGACGCGATCGCTTGCGTGATGATCGAGCCGATCGCCGGCAACATGAACTTCGTCCGCGCCGGCGTGCCGTTCATGAAGCGCTTGCGCGAGTTGTGCACGCGGCACGGCGCGCTGCTCGTATTCGACGAGGTGAT
>VBCQ01000434.1 GCA_005882155.1 Betaproteobacteria bacterium | reverse complement strand
TGGGCGATCTGCCGCTGCAGGTTGGTCAGGTCCACCGTGTCGTGGTCGACGAGGGTGATCGTGCCGACCCCGGCGGTGCCGAGGTACAGCGCCACCGGCGAGCCGAGGCCGCCGGCGCCGATGACCAGCGCATGCGAGGCGAGCAGGCGTTGCTGCCCCTCGACCCCGAGCTCGTCGAGCAGGATGTGGCGCGAGTAGCGCAGCAACTGCTCGTCCGTCATGCCGTCGTCGGTAGGCTGGTTCATCCGGGCAGCATACAAAACAAAACGCCCGCATGTCGCGGGCGTTCCGATCGGGCTGACAGCACTCAGTTGGTCTCGACCTCGGCCTTGCGCTCGGTCATCGTCTTGCTCACCAGCACCGGCTTGCCCTTCAGGCGGTTCAGCGCCTGCACGAGCTGGAAGTCCTCGTCGCTGCCGAACTCGGGCAGCGGCTTCGGCGGCGCGGTGTTCTTCGCCGTATCTTCCTCGAGCTTCTTGCGCGCGTCTTCGCGCGCCTTTTCGCGTACCGAGTCCTTCTGCTCCTTGCCCTGGCCGCTTTGCAGGTGCTTTTCCAGGTCGGCTTCGCGCACCCGCAGCGAGGCGAACAGGTTGCCCTCGGAGGTTTCGTCGAGCATCACGTCGGGCACGATGCCCTTGGCCTGGATCGACTTGCCACTCGGCGTGTAGTAGCGCGCAGTGGTGATCTTCAGCGCCGTCTCGGGCGACAGCTGGCGCACCGTCTGCACCGAACCCTTGCCGAAGGTCTGCGCGCCCATGACGATCGCGCGCTTGTGGTCTTGCAACGCGCCGGCGACGATCTCGCTGGCCGAGGCCGAGCCTTCGTTGACCAGCACCACCAGCGGCACCGTCTTCAGCGCCTCGGGCAGCTTGCGCAGCGGGTCGGCCCCGCCGCGGCGCTGGTAGAACTCGGGCGCGGCTTTGAAGGTCGCCTTCGATTCGGGGACCTGGCCGTTGGTGGTGACGACGACCGCATCGGCCGGCAGGAACACCGACGACACCGCGACCGACGCTTCGAGCAGGCCGCCCGGGTCGTTGCGCAGATCGAGCACCAGGCCCTTGAGGTTCGGGTCCTGCTTGTAGATGTCTTCGAGCTTGCGCGCGAAGTCATCGACCGTGCGGTCCTGGAACTGGCTGACGCGCAGCCAGGCATAACCGGGCTCGACGAACTTGGAGCGCACGCTTTGCATGCGGATCTCTTCGCGCACGATCGTCACCGGGAAGCTGCGCGTCTCGCTCTTGCGGAAGATGTGCGCTTGACGGCCTGGTCCATCGTCAGGCCCTTGACGACGGTGTCGTCGATCTTGGTGATCAGGTCACCGCTCTTCAGGCCAGCGCGGAAGGCCGGCGAGCCCTCGATCGGCGAGACGACCTTGACGAGCCCGTCTTCCATGCCGATCTCGATGCCGACGCCGACGAACTTGCCGGTCGTCCCTTCGCGGAATTCCTTGAATGTCTTCTTGTCGAAGTACTGCGAGTGCGGGTCGAGGCCGGCCACCATGCCGCCGATCGCGTCGGTGATCAGCTTCTTCTCGTCGACCGGCTCGACGTAGTCGCTCTTGACCATGCCAAAGACGGCGGCGAGCTGCTGCAGCTCTTCGAGAGGAAGCTGCGACACGGAGTTTCGGGCGATCGCCTGCAACTGCATCGTTGCCAACGCGCCCGCCACGGTACCGAGTGCAATCCAGCCCGCAACCCTCAGTTTCGCACCCATATACAACCCGCTTCCTGCCTGAGATAAAGACTTCACGCGAACCCAGTATAAATGTGAGACGCGGGTTTGGAGATTGGGAACCTTGCGTAAGTTCAGGGCTTTTGCCGGGGTTTCCGAGAATTTTTTGGCCCGAATGCGGTCCTTCACCCCGTTCATGTTCAGCGCACGTAACAACTGCCATCGCAACGATGGAGACCCACATGCGCCGAACCCTTGCCCGTCACGCCGCCCTGACGCTGTTGCTCGCATGCGCGATGAATGCGCGAGCGCAGGACGCATCGAGCAGCGCGTCGCGCGTCGTCAGCGTGACCTTGCATCCGGGCAGCGCGGTGGTCGAGCGCGTGGCGCAAGTCGCCGCGGGTTCGAAGCGGCTGGAGCTCATCGGCTTGCCGATCCAGTTCGATGCGCAAAGCCTGCGCGTCTATGCTGACCCGGGCATTCGCGTCGGCGAAGTCAGCGTGCTGGAACAGTCGGCCACGCACAGCCGCAGCGCACGCGTGTCCGA
>VBCQ01000094.1 GCA_005882155.1 Betaproteobacteria bacterium | reverse complement strand
CGATCGCCTTTACCCTGCGCCCCGCCGAGCTGCGCGATGTGGCGCCCATCGTCGCGCTGATCCGCGAGCTGGCAGAGTTCGAGAAGCTCACGCACCTGCTGCAAGTCACGCCGGAAAAATTGCGACCGCATTTGTTCGGCGAGAAGCCGGTGGCCGAAGCGCTGGTCGGCGAGCTGCCTGCCGAAGGGCTCGCCGAAGGCGAAAGCCCGATCGTCGCCTTCGCCCTGTTCTTCACCAACTTCTCGACCTTCCTCGCGCAGCCCGGCCTCTACCTCGAAGACCTCTACGTCAAGCCGAGTCACCGCGGCGGCGGCATTGGCGAGGCGATGCTCGCGCGCCTTGGCAAGCTCGCGGTCGATCGCGGCTATGGGCGATTCGAATGGAGCGTGCTCGACTGGAACGAGCATGCGATCCGCTTCTACGAGCGCATGGGCGCGACGCTGCTGCCCGAGTGGCGCATCTGCCGCGTGGCGGGCGACGCGTTGCAGCGATTCGCCGCCTGAGCGGCCTCATCCGTTCGCCAGAACGACCAGCTTCTCGGGCGACACGCGCACGCGCAACGACTTCTCGTCGACCACTTCGACGATCGTGTGCTCGGCGAGCGCGCTGTTGCGGCGCACCGGGTCGATCATCGGCTCGCCCTTGCGGTTGGTCAGCGCGGCGACGATCGGCGTGGTGGCCGTGTCGCCGCGCTTGACCACCAGGCCGACCTCGCCCGAGGCGAGCTTCACGCAGCAGCCCGGCGGGTAGACGCCGAATTCCTTGACCAGTGCGGCGCTCATCGGGTGGCCCTGGTCCTGCAGAAACATCTGCCGCGCGGCTTGGTTGGCGGCCAGCGCAGCGCGCGTGACACGCGGGCTCAGCTTGGCGGTGAACACGTCGGCACGGCGCAGCATCGAGGCGAGCTCGCCCACCTCGGCGAGCTGCTGCGGGTAGCCCGCTCCGGTGGGCACCTCGTGGTGATGCGCCACCGCGTCGAGCCATTCGCGATCGGTGATGCCCGCGGCCTGGAGGATCGCGACGCTGCCCTGAGCATGCTCGCGAATCGCGTCGCGCTGCGCGGGCGTGACGGGCGTGACCTGCGTCGACAGGCGCGATTGCAGCTCGAGCATCGCCAGGTTCATCGTCAGCGCGGCCTTGAACAGCGTCCGCCTGCGCGGCTCGTCCCAGCCCAGGCGCCGCGCGGCAAGCTCGCCGGCAATGGCGGTGTGCAGCGAATGAGTGACGCCATATGGCGCGCGACCGGCGCTGTCTTGCCGCACGATCTGAAAGATCGCCAGATCGGGATCGCGATCGATGAGCGCGAGCACCGGCCTGGCCGCCGCGTCGAGCGCGCTTGTGAAATCGATCTGCACCGAGGCGCGCAGCACCGTTCCCATGCGGTCCAGCGACTGGTTCCACAGCGACGGCAGCTCCGCCACCGGCGTGTCGCTGGCCTCGGCGCCCGGCCGCCTCAATTCGTCGAGGTCGACCAGCGCGCCGCGCGCCAACAGGGCCTCCAACTGCTCCTGGCTCGCGATGAATTGGCCGCGCGCGAGCAACAAGGTGCGGTCCGCGTCGCGGACGTTGAAGGGCAGCGGTGCGCCGAGCGTGATTCGCTGCTTGACGGTGGACAGAGGACAAAATTGCATGGACGCCGGCCTCGATCGCGGCTCCGCGGTCGCCGCCAACTGGCGAGCGACTCGTGGATAACGGGGTTTTCGGCGCACTGCGCCAGAACCTGAGCGACGCAGATGGGTAAGCTCGCGGCCTGGAGGCCCCGTCGATGCCCACATCCAAGCCATCCGTCGATTCGTACGCGGCGCTGTACCGCGACTTTCGCTGGCATGTGCCGCAGCACTTCAACATCGCCGACATGTGCTGCGGCCGCTGGGCGCGCCACACGCCCGATGCGATCGCGATTCGATTCGAGCACGAGGACGGCACCCAAGCCGCGCTCAGCTACGGCGAGCTGCAGCGCCGTGCCAATCGCTTGTCGCATGCGCTGGCGCGGCTCGGCGTCAGCGAAGGCGACCGCGTCGCGATCGTCATGCCGCAACGCATCGAGACCGCGATCGCGAACATCGCGGTGTTCCAGCTCGGCGCGGTGGCGATGCCGCTGTCGATGCTGTTCGGCCCCGACGCGCTCGAATACCGACTGCAAAACAGCGAAGCGAGCGTGGCGATCGTCGATGAAAGCGCCGTGGCCAACCTGCTCGCCGCGCGTCCGAACTGCCCGTCATTGCGCACCGTGATCGAAGCCGGCACAGCGCAAGGGCAGGGCGATCTCGACTGGTCGCAGGCGCTACAGCGCGAGAGCGAGATCTTCAGCGCACTCGCCACGCGCGCCGACGATGCCGCCGTGCTGATCTACACCAGCGGCACGACCGGACCGCCGAAAGGCGCGCTGATTCCGCACCGCGCGCTGATCGGCAACCTGAGCGGCTTCGTCTGCAGCCAGAATTGGTTCGGCTTCGCCGATTCCGACAGGCCCCCTTCCCTGGGGAAGGGGGAGCGGGGAATGGGGGGTGTCAATGAAGGGCCTCGGCCGAGCGGCGCGGGCCAGGAAACGCAAAGCGTTTTCTGGTCCCCCGCCGACTGGGCGTGGACGGGTGGGCTGATGGATGCGCTATTGCCGACGCTGTACTTCGGCCGCACCATCGTCGCGTATCAAGGCCGCTTCGCGCCGGAGAAAGCGTTCGATCTGATGCAGCGCCATCGCGTCACGCACACCTTCTTATTCCCGACCGCGCTGAAGGCAATGATGAAAGCCGTGCCGTCGCCGCGCGCGCAATACGAGTTGCGCTTGCGCGCAATCATGAGCGCGGGCGAAGCGGTCGGCGATGCAGTGTTCGCGTATTGCGAAGAGCAATTGGGCATCACCGTCAACGAGATGTTCGGCCAGACCGAGATCAATTACGTCGTCGGCAATTGCGCGTCGCGTTGGCCGGCGCGCCCCGGCAGCATGGGCCGACCGTACCCCGGCCATCGCATCGCGGTCATCGACGACGACGGCCGCGAATGCGCACGCGGCACCCCCGGCGACGTGGCCGTGCACCGGCGCGACATCCACGGTCACCTCGATCCGGTGTTCTTCATCGGCTACTGGAAGAACGACGACGCGACGCGCAGCAAATTCACCGGCGACCCGCAGGACAGCTGGTGCCGCACCGGCGACAGCGCGGTGATGGATACCGACGGCTACCTCTGGTACCAAGGCCGCAGCGACGACGTGTTCAAGGCCGCGGGCTACCGCATTGGCCCGAGTGAAATCGAGAACTGCTTGGTCAAGCACGCGGCGGTGGCGAACGCGGCGGTGGTGCCCAAGCCCGATGCCGAGCGTGGCGCGGTGGTGAAAGCCTATGTTGTGCTGTCGGCGGGCTTCGTCGGCACGCCAGAGTTGATCGATGAATTGCAGCGCCACGTCAAAGGCAAGCTCGCGCCGTACGAATACCCGAAGGAGATCGAGTTCATCGATGCGCTGCCGATGACGACGACGGGGAAGGTGCAGCGACGGGTGTTGCGGTTGCGGGAGGAGGCGCGGGCTGCAAAACCGACTACTGCGGAATAACTTCCGGCGCGCCCAAATTGACCAAGGCGCGAGAGACAACGCCGCCTTGCTGTCGCTGGATTCGAACCAATGCGGGACTTGTTGGCGTCGCCAAGTCAATCTCGAGCTTGCCGTCCGGGCGGATTCCCGACTGCACCATGTAGCGTTTGACTTCCGGCTTCGTGCCACCAAAGGAAGCCGTCACCAGGCGCGGCGGGTGCTTGCCCACGCCGTCCACGAAGCCCAAGACGCGCCCGTCGGCAGACCAGGTGAAATTGCCCAACACTTGATGCGCGTCGTCCGGTGGCACATTGACGTTCGCCCGGTCTCTTTGCTCACCAGTCACTGTCAAGATTCGGATGCCAGCAGGTTCAAGCGGATCAGTAGCACTGCCCGTGCGGTTGACGGGGGCAGCTCCAGCATCGTCGAACGATACGACGTAGTACTGATCCTCTGGGTTGACGGTGAAGTGCAAAGGGTAGAAGCGAACGAAGGCTACTTTGCTGCTGTCCGGAGACAGTGATGCGTAGTATGCGTTGAACGACGTCTTCACCGACAACGTGGCCAGATCAATCACCGTGAAGTTCGAGAAGTTCTAATAGGGGGCTATTCCAGCGACCACGATAAGCGAGTTCTTGTAGCGAATCACTTGCCGGAAGTCGTCCAAAAACTGAGCCGGCGGAGCAAGAGTGGCCGTC
>VBCQ01000433.1 GCA_005882155.1 Betaproteobacteria bacterium | reverse complement strand
TCGGGCAGGAAGCGCTGCCGCACCTCGTCGCTCAGCGCGGCGTCGCCCTGCAGCTCGCCGTCGGCTTCGACGTCGGGGGCGAGCCGCACGAAGCGGTCGCGCGCGGCACGCATCTTCAGCGCCGACGCGCGCTTGCTGCTGCCGTACATCGAGTGCGACAAGAACGCGACCTTCGGCGTCAGGCCGAAGCGGCGCACTTCGTCGGCCGCCATCGACGCGATCTCCGCCAGTTGCTCGGCATCGGGGTCATCGTTGACGAACGCGTCGGCGATGAAGAGGGTGTGCTTGTCGAGCATCAGCGCGTTGACGGTGGCCAGCACGCGCGCGCCGTCGCGCAGGCCGATCACTTCGCGGATGTGATCGAGGTGGCCGTCGAAGCGGCCGACCAGCCCGCACAGCATGCCGTCGGCGTCGCCGAGCTTGACCGTCATCGCGGCGATCGTCGTGTTCGAGCGGCGAAGCGTCGCCTTCGCCATTTCCGGCGTCACGCCGTCGCGCGCATTCAAGCGGTGGTACGCCTCCCAGTACTGGCGAAAGCGCGTGTCGTCTTACGGGTTGATCACTTCGACATTGCGGCCGGCCTCCAAGCGCAGCCCGGCACGCTCGATGCGCGCAGCGATGACGGCAGGCCGGCCGACGAGGATCGGCCGCACCAGGCCTTCATCGACTGCGACTTGCACCGCGCGCAGCACGCGCTCGTCTTCGCCCTCGGCGTAGGCGATGCGCTTGGGCGCTTGGCGCGCCGCGGCGAACACCGGGCGCATGAACATTCCCGTGTGGGTCACGAAGCGGATCAGCGACTGGCGATAGGCCTCGAGGTCGGCGATCGGCCGCGTTGCGACGCCTGACGCTTCAGCGGCTTTCGCCACCGCAGGCGCGATGCGCAGGATCAGCCGCGAATCGAACGGCGTCGGAATCAGGTAATCGGAGCCGAAGCGCAGCTCGCGCCCTGCGTAGGCGGACGCGACTTCGGCGCTGATCTCGGCCTTGGCGAGGTCGGCGATCTCGCGCACGCAGGCGATCTTCATCGCCTCGGTGATTCGCGTCGCGCCGCAGTCGAGCGCGCCGCGGAAGATGTACGGGAAGCAGAGGACGTTGTTGACTTGGTTCGGGTAGTCCGAGCGGCCGGTCGCGATGATGCAGTCGGGCCGCACCGCCTTCGCGAGCTCGGGGCGGATCTCGGGCTCGGGGTTTGCGAGCGCGAGGATGATCGGCCGCGCCGCCATGCGCTTCACCATGTCTTGCGTGACCGCGCCGGCGGCCGAGCAGCCGAGCAGCACGTCAGCGCCGTCCATCACATCGCTCAAGGTGCGCGCCGAGGTCTTCTGGATGTAGCGCTTCTTCGACTCGTCGAGCTTGTCTTCGCGCCGGTCGTGGATCACGCCCTTGGAGTCGCAAACGAACACGTTGTCGCGCTTCACGCCGAGCTCGACGAGCAGGTCGAGGCAGGCGATGGCCGCCGCGCCGGCGCCCGACACGGCGATCTTCACCTCGCCGATCTTCTTGCCGACGAGCTCCATGCCGTTGAGCACCGCGGCCGCCGAGATGATCGCGGTGCCGTGCTGATCGTCGTGGAAGACCGGAATCTTCATCCGCTCGCGCAGCTTGCGCTCGATGTAGAAGCACTCCGGCGCCTTGATGTCCTCGAGGTTCACGCCACCGAGCGTCGGCTCGAGCGCGGCGATGATGTCGACGAGCTTGTCGGGGTCGTGCTCGGCGAGCTCGATGTCGAACACGTCGATGCCGGCGAACTTCTGGAACAAACAGCCTTTGCCCTCCATCACCGGCTTGCCGGCGAGCGGGCCGATGTCGCCGAGCCCGAGCACGGCGGTGCCGTTGGTGACCACGCCGACCAGGTTGCCGCGCGAGGTGTATTCGGCGGCGAGCGAGGGATCCTGCTCGATCGCGAGGCAGGCATAGGCGACGCCGGGCGAATAGGCGAGCGACAGGTCACGCTGGTTCGACAGCGGCTTGGTCGGGGTGACGGCGATCTTGCCGCGCGTCGGCGTGCGGTGGTAGTCGAGCGCAGCGTCGCGCAGCGCTTGCTCGGCGGCCGACAGCTCGCCCTTCGGGTGGGACTCGTTCATCGCATGTCTCCTGTGGTCGGGTCGCACAGCGGCGACCTTGCCGGACCATTGTGCTGCCGGCCATGACCTGCCGCAAATACGCAATCTCCGCTATGTCCGCGTGGCAAACTGCGCCCCCATGGCCTTCGTCACTCCCGATTCGCTGCAGCGCGAGTACGACGTGATCGTCGTCGGCTCGGGCGCCGCCGGCGGGCAAAGCGCCTACACGCTCGCGATGGACGGCGTCAGCGTGCTGATGCTCGAAGCGGGTCGCTCGTATGACGTCGCGACCGAGACGCCGATGTTCCAGACCTACCACGATGCGCCGCTGCGTGGGGCGGTCACGCCGGACAAGCCCTTCGGCTTCTACGACGCGACGATCGACGGCGGTTGGTCGGTGCCAGGCGAGCCGTACACGAATGCGTCGAAGAGCGAGGCGCGTCAATTCAGCTGGTGGCGCTCGCGCATGCTCGGCGGGCGAACCAACCACTGGGGCCGCATCGCGCTGCGCAACGGACCCTACGATTTCAAGCCGCATTCGCGCGACGGGCTCGGCTTCGACTGGCCGATCTCCTACGACGACGTCGCGCCGTACTACGACAAGGTCGAGATGCTGATCGGCGTCTACGGCTCCAGCGAAGGGCTGGAGAACACGCCCGATTCGCCCGCAGGCTGTCTGCTTCCCGCACCCGAGCCGCGCGTCGGCGAGCGGCTGATACGCCAGCGTGCCGGGCGACTCGGCATTCCGGTGGTGCCGATTCATCGCGCGGTGCTCACCCGAGCGCTCGACCACAAAACGCTGCCGGCCAAGCTTCATCCGGGCAACCCGAACGCGCAACGCATCCTCGCGCAGGACGTGCAAGCGCGCGCCGCGTGCTTCTGGGCCACGCCGTGCAGCCGCGGCTGCTCGATCCGCGCGACCTACCAGTCGCCGGCGGTGCATCTGCCGCCGGCGCTCGCGACCGGCAAGCTCGACATCCTGTGCAACGCGATGGTCTACGAGGTCACGCTCGACAAGTCGGGCCGAGCATCGGGCGTGCGCTTCGTCGACAAGCGCAACGGCCGGCATGAAGCGGTGAGCGCGCGCGCCGTCGTGCTGGCGGCGAGCGCCTGCGAGTCGGTTCGCATCCTGCTCAACTCGAAGTCGCCGCAGTTTCCGAACGGGCTCGCGAACTCGAGTGGAAAGCTCGGCCGCTACATCATGGACACGGTGGGCAGCGATCTCGACGGCCAGGTACCGCTGCTCGAAGACCTGCCGCCGCACAACGAAGACGGCGCCGGCGGATCGCACTTGTATTCGCCGTGGTGGCTGTATCAAAAGCACGCCAAGGGCGGCCTCGATTTCCCGCGCGGCTACCACATCGAGATGGCGAGCGGCCGGCGCATGCCGGGGCCGAGCACCGGCGCTGGGCTCGAGTGGTTGACCCATGGCAGCTACGGCCAGCGCTTCAAGGAAGACGTGCGGCGCTACTACGGCTCGTTCGTCTACTTCGCCGGGCGCGGCGAGATGATTCCGAATCCGCAGTCGTACTGCGAGATCGACCCGCAGGTGAAGGATCGATGGGGCATCCCGGTGCTGCGTTTTCACTGGCAGTGGTCCGAGCACGAGACGCGCCAGGCCGCGCACATGCAGGCGACCTTCGCCGAGATCATCGAAGCGATGGGCGGGCGCGTTCATGGTCGCGTCGAAGCCGACGGCCGCAAGGCGATCGCCGCCGGCGGCTCGATCATTCACGAAGTCGGCGGCGCGATCATGGGCAGCGACCCGAAGACCTCGGTGACGAACGCCTGGTGCCAGACCTGGGACGTGAAGAACCTGTTCATCACCGACGGCGCGCCGTTCTGCTCCAACGCCGACAAGAACCCGACGCTGACGATCATGGCGCTCGCCTGGCGTGCATCGGACCACCTGATCGAGCAAATGCGCAAGAAGGACATCTGATGGATCGGCGCACGACATTGCAATGGATGCTCGCGGCCGCGGCGCTGCCGTCGTGGGGGCAATCCGGCGCGGCGACGATGGGCCGCAAGACGCTTGGATATGGCACCGACCCCGATCTCGTCAAGAGCTATCGCGGTGTCGAGCTCTGGCCGCTGACCATGAGCGAGCCGCAACGGCGCACCGCCGCGGCGCTGTGCAACGTCATCATTCCGGCCGACGAGCGCTCGCCGGGCGCGGCGCAGCTCGACGTCCACCTCTTCATCGACGAATGGATCAGCGCGCCCTATCCGTCGCACATCAAGGACCGCCGGCAAATCGTCAACGGGCTCGCGTGGATCGACAGCGAATCGAAGCTCCGCTTCGGCCACAGCTTCGCGCAGACGAGTGAAGCGCAGCAGCACGCGATCTGCGACGACATCTGCTGGGCCGAAAAGGCCGCGCCGCGATTCGCCGCGCCGGCGAAATTCTTCGCGCGCTTTCGCGACCTCACGGCGGGCGGCTTCTACACGACGCCCGACGGCGCGAAGGACTTGCGCTACGTCGGCAACACGCCGTCGCAGACGTTCGACGGCCCGCCGCTCGCGGTTCTCAACCTGGTCGGAGTCAGCTGATGCGACGCTTGTGTGCGCGTGCCTTGTTCGGTTTCATCGTCCTCTGGTCTTCGGCATTCGGAGCCGACATGAATGCACTCAGCCCCGCGGAAAAAGCCCAAGGTTGGCAACTCCTGTTCGACGGCCAGTCGCTTGCCGGCTGGCGCGCGAGCGATGCGCCCGGGACCTTCAGCGTGAAAGACGGCGTGATCATCGTGCACGGACCGCGCTCGCACCTGTATTACGTCGGGCCGATCGAGAACCACGACTTCAAGAACTTCGAGCTGAAGATCGATGTGCTGACCTTTCCGAACGCGAACTCGGGCGTCTACTTCCACACCGAATGGCAGGCGGTCGGTTGGCCGGACAAAGGCTACGAAGTGCAGGTCAACAACTCGCACAGCGACACGAGCCGCAGCGGCGGCTTGTGGGGCATTCGAGATTACCTGCCGGTCGCCGTGCCCGATGGCCAATGGTTCACGTTGACGATCCGCGTCGACGGCCAGCATGTGGTGACGCTGATCGACGACAAGACCATCGTCGACTACACCGAAGAAGCGAATCCGCCGCGCCCGAAAGGCCTGGAGCACCGGCTGCTCGGCAGCGGCACCTTCGCGTTGCAAGGGCATGACCCGGCAAGCGTCGTGCACTACCGCAACATCAAGGTGCGCAAGCTTCCGTAGCGTCCGTCATGCCGACTTCGCGAGCAGCGTGAAGTGCTCGACCACGGGCGGCGCCGCGAAATACGGGCCGACGATCGCGCGCCACTGAGCGAACAGCGGGCCCTGGCGGAAGTCGACGGTGTGGTTCTCCAGCGTGTCCCAGAAGATCATCAGCACGTAGCGCTCGGGCGACTCGATTCCCTTGTTGACCTTGAAGCCGCGAAAGCCCTTGGCGGTCGAGATGACGGTCGCGATGCCGCGCTGGATCGCGGCGTCGAATTCGGCTTGCTTGCCGGGCGGGATGCGGATGTCGGCGAGTTCGAGGATCACGGGTCACCTTCGAGGGGATTTGTCGTCGGGCTATTGTCACCGTCGGCTCGGCCTTGTAGGGTGCGAGGCATCGCCAGCGCGCACCGGAGACCCGCATGACTCAAAAGTTCGATGCGATCGTGATCGGCACCGGCCAAGCCGGCCCGCTGGTCGCGACACGGCTCGCCGCGGCCGGAATGAACACCGCGCTGATCGAGCGCGAGCACTATGGCGGCACCTGCGTCAACAACGGCTGCATCCCGACCAAGACGCTGGTGGCGAGTGCGCGCGTGGCGCATCTGGCGCGGCGCGCAGCGGACTACGGCGTGCGCATCGGCGCTGCGGTGCAAGTCGACATGAAAGCGGTGAAGGCGCGCAAGGACACGGTCGTCAATGAGTCGATCAACGGCCTGAAAAAGTGGATCGGCGGAACCAAGAATCTGACGATGATCTGGGGCGATGCGCGCTTCGTTTCGCCGAACGCGGTGAGCGTCGGCGACCAAGTGCTCGAAGCGCCGAAGATCTTCATCAACGTCGGCGGCCGGCCGGTCGCGCCCGATTGGCCCGGCCTCGCCGATGTGCCGTATCTGACCAACGTCTCGATGATGGAGCTCGACGTGCTGCCCGATCATCTGATGGTCGT
>VBCQ01000432.1 GCA_005882155.1 Betaproteobacteria bacterium | reverse complement strand
GACCTTGTAGTCGGTCATGTGGCGGCCGACATTGCGAGCCGCGGCGAGCACCTGCGTGAGGTCGGCCGAGCCGTCAGCGCCCGGCGGCGTGCCCACCCCGATGAATTGCAGCGTGCCGTGATTGACAGCGGCAGCGACATCGGTCGTGAACTGCAAGCGACCGGCGCTGCGGTTGCGCCGGATCACGTCGATCAAGCCCGGCTCGTGGATCGGCATGCCGCCGTCTTCGAGCATGCGTACCTTGTCGGCGTCGAGGTCGAGGCAGACCACATGGTTGCCCATTTCAGCCAGACAAGCGCCGGTCACGAGGCCGACGTAGCCGGTGCCGACGACACTGATCTTCACGTCACTTCGTCCTGCCGTAGCTGTCTTCGAAGCGCACGATGTCGTCTTCGCCGAGGTAGCTGCCCGACTGCACCTCGATGATCTCGAGCGGCACCTTGCCCGGGTTGGCGAGTCGATGCACTTGGCCGAGCGGAATGTAGGTGCTCTGGTTCTCGCTCAGCAGCGTGACCTGCTCACCGTTGGTGACCTCGGCGGTGCCTTTGACGACGACCCAGTGCTCGGCGCGGTGATGATGCTTTTGCAGGCTCAGCGACGCACCCGGCTTGACCATGATGCGCTTGACCTGGAAACGCGCACCGGCGCAGATGCTGTCGTACCAGCCCCAGGGCCGATGCACCTGACGATGCACGGTCTGCTCGCTGCGCCCCGAGGTCTCGAGCTGAGCGACGATGCGCTTCACGTCCTGGCTGCGGCTGCGGTCGATCACCAGCACCGCGTCGGGTGTCTCGACGACGACCACATTGTTCAGACCGGCGACGCCGACGAGGCGGCTCGTCGCATGCACGAGCGTGTCGCGACTGTCGTTGACGAGCGTGTCGCCGACCGCGGCATTGCCTTGCGCATCCTTCTCGCTGACCTGCCACACCGCGTCCCACGCACCGAGGTCGGACCAGCCGGCGGCGAGCGGCACCATGCGAATGTCGAACGCCGCGGCGTCCGGGCATTTCTCCATCACCGCGTAGTCGATCGATTCGCTGGGGATCGCCGCGAACGCGTTCTTGTCGGGGCGCACGAAGCTCGCATCAATGGTCTTGCCGGCCCATGCAGCGCGTGTCGCGGCGGCGATGTCGGGACGGAAGTTCTCGATCGCTTTCAGCCACACGGAAGCGCGCACGACGAACATGCCGCTGTTCCAGTAGTACGTGCCTGCGTCGAGGTAGCGCTGCGCAGTGGCGGCGTCGGGCTTCTCGACGAATTGCGCGACCTTCAACGCTTGGCCGTCAGCGCCGGCAGCGCTCGAACGGATGTAGCCGAAGCCGGTGTCGGGCCGATCGGGCGTGACGCCGAGGATCACGATCGCGCCGTCGGCAGCGGCGCGAATCGCGCGCTGCAACGCGGCGCTGAACGCGGCTTCGTCGGTCACCGTCTGATCGGCCGGGCTGACGACGAGCACCGGGTCGGCTCCGCCCTCGCTCGCATGCAGTGCGGCCAGCGTCATTGCCGGCGCGGTGTTGCGCGCCATCGGCTCGAGCAGCAGCGTCGCCGGCGGCAGCGCGAGCTCGCGCAACTGATCGAGCACGAGGAAGCGATGCTCTTCGTTGCCGACGACGCTCGGTGCGGCGATGGCGATGTCGCTCGCGGCGAGGCTGCACAAGCGCGCCGTGGCCTGCTGGAACAGGCTGCGGTTGCCTTGCAGCACGAGGAACTGCTTGGGGTGCTGGGCGCGCGACAGCGGCCACAGTCGGGTGCCGCTGCCGCCGGCCATGATGACGGGTTGAACCGCGATGGAAGTCATGTGAAACGAGGTCGTTGAGGGCGGCGGTTCAATGCTCGGGCGAGGCGCCGCCGTAGCCGCTCGGGTTCTGGCGTTGCCAGCGCCAGCTGTCGGCGCACATCGCATCGATGTCGCGTGCGGCCTGCCAGCCGAGCTGCTCGCGCGCGAACGTGGGGTTGGCATAGCTCGCGTCGACATCGCCCGGCCGCCGGCCGACGATCTCGTACGCCACCGTGCGGCCGCTCGCGCGCTCGAACGCGCGGACCAGCTGGAGCATGCTGTAGCCGTGGCCGGTGCCGAGGTTGGCGGTGATCGAGCGCTGCTGCTCGATCAGGTAGCGCAGCGCGGCGACATGGCCCTCGGCCAAATCGACGACATGGATATAGTCGCGCACGCCGGTGCCGTCGGGCGTCGCGTAGTCGTTGCCGAAAATCTGCAGGTGCGGCCGCTGGCCGACGGCGACTTGCGAGATGTACGGCATCAGGTTGTTCGGCACGCCGCGCGGGTCCTCGCCGATCAGCCCGCTTTCGTGCGCACCGACCGGATTGAAATAGCGCAGCAGCGCGATCTTCCAGCGCGGGTCCGACTGTTCGAGGTCGCGCAGGATGTTCTCGCTCATCAGCTTGGTCGCCCCGTACGGGTTGGTGCTCGACAGCGCCGCGTCTTCGCGGATCGGCACCCGCTCGGGCTTGCCATAGACGGTGGCGCTGGAGCTGAAGACGAAGTTGCGGCAGCCATGCGCGTCCATCGCCTCGCACAGCGTGAACAAGCCGCCGAGGTTGTTGGCGTAGTAGTCGAGCGGCTTGCGCATGCTCTCGCCGACCGCCTTGAACGCGGCGAAATGCACCGCGGCAGCGATGTCGTGACGCGCGAACACGCGCTTCAGCGCCGCCATGTCGCGCACATCGGCCTGCTCGAACAGCGGCGTTTCACCACT
>VBCQ01000430.1 GCA_005882155.1 Betaproteobacteria bacterium | reverse complement strand
TGCACCGCCGGGCTCATCGCGCTGCCGTGGTAGGTGCGGTACAGCAGGAATGGCTTGATGAGCGCCGCGTCGCCGGCGACGAAGCCCGAGCGCATGCCCGGCACGTTCGAGCGCTTGGACAGACTCGTGAACGCGATCAGGTTGCGAAAGTCCTTGCGGCCGAGCTGCGTCGCAGCCTCGAGCGCGCCGAGCGGCGGCACGTCGCCGAAGTAGATCTCCGAATAGCACTCGTCGGAAGCGATGACGAAGCCGTGCTCGTCGCTCAGCGCGAAGAGCTTTTCCCATTTGACGATCGGTATCACCGCGCCCGTTGGGTTCCCCGGCGAGCAGGCGTAGAGCAGCTGCGTGCGCTCCCACGTGGATGCTGGCACCGCGTCCCAGTCGGCGGCGAAGTTGCGCGCCGCGTCGCTGTTGGCGAACGCGGTGCGCGCACCGGCGAGCAGCGCGGCGCCTTCGTAGATTTGATAGAACGGATTCGGGCAGACGACCGTCGCGTCGGGCTGAGTCGGGTCGACGATGGTCTGCGCCAATGCAAAGAGTGCTTCGCGCGAGCCGTTCACCGGCAGCACCTGCGTCGCGGGGTCGAGCGTGACGCCGTAGCGCCGTGTCACCCAATCGCACATTGCCTGGCGCAGCAGCGGGTCGCCGGCGGTCGCGGGGTAGCGGGCGAGGCCCGCAAGGTGGTTGGTCAGCGCGCGCTGGATCAGCTCGGGCGTCGGGTGCCGCGGCTCGCCGATGCCGAGGCTGATCGGCTTGAGTTCGGGGTTCGGCGTGATGTCGCGGGTGAGAGCTCGCAGGCGCTCGAACGGATACGGGTGGAGCTTGGCGAGCAGCGGGTTCATGCGCCGATTATCGGTGAGCGAGCGCGGGTCTCGTCTGCACCAAGATGCGGGCCAGCGCAAGAGCCGGGCAGTGGCGTCCCCCTCGACTGAG
The DNA here is from genome assembly GCA_005882155.1 of Betaproteobacteria bacterium. Classification (GTDB taxonomy): domain Bacteria; phylum Pseudomonadota; class Gammaproteobacteria; order Burkholderiales; family Burkholderiaceae_C; genus Albitalea. The sequence continues at coordinate 1,519 of VBCQ01000430.1, read as the reverse complement.
GGGGAGTGGATTCCCTGCGGCTCGATCGGCATGCGCTACTTACAGTGACGAACGGCTTCGAGGTCCGCTGGCGCGCTATCGCCGCCATCGGTGGGTGAGGCCGCAGATTCCGTCTATCGCGGAGCATCGGAGACAACACATGATCCCAAGATCCATTCAACTTGGCGCCGCAATGGCGTTCACAGCGGCGCTGCTCGCCGGCTGCGGAGGCAGCGGCGGCGCAAGCGGCCCGACCGAAACGGCCGCCGGCGCCGACAAGACGAGCATCAACGACGTGAGCACGCTGAAGGGCAAGGTCGCGGCCGTCCGCGGCACGGCGGGCTTGCAGATTCGCATGTCGGCGTTCATCGAGGCTGAAGTCGAAGACGACATCCTCGCCAACGTCCTGGCCCCTGACGGCGCGACGCTTGCCGATCCGGCCGATGGCGGTGCGGTGCTGTTCCCCGATATCGTGATGAACCGCGACACCGGCGGTGCGCCGCAAAACGAGACCAGCATCGCGGTCGACCCGAACAATCCGAATCGCGTCGTCGGCTCGGCCAACGACTACGTCACCCGCACCTGGGCCTGCAGCATCGGCGGCACCCCCTGCAGCGCGTTGGGCGACGGCTACTCGGGCACCTACTACTCGAACGACGGCGGCCAGACCTGGTGCTGCAATAGCAGCGACCCGGCGCATCTCGGCACGCTGATCCCGGGTGTGACGCGTCTGGCGGGCGGCACTTACGACGCCGGCGGCGACCCGGCCGTGACCTTCGACAGCCGCGGCAACGTCTACTACGCCGGCCTCGGCTTCAACCGCGACACCGCGCCGAACACCGTGACCGTCAGCAAGGGCCATTTCGCCGTTGACGGCACGCTGACGTGGGGCGCGCCGACCTTCATCAATCCGACGACGTCGCCGAGCACGTTCAACGACAAGGAATGGATCGTTGCCGACAGCCACGCGAGCAGCCCGTTCCGCGATCGCGTGTACGTGACGTGGACGCGATTCCTCTTCAACCCGGCCAAAGGAAGCTACGTGCAGTCGCCGATCGCGTTGGCCTACTCGACCGACGGCGGCGCGACCTTCAGCGACCCGCAGCTGATCTCGGGCAATGTGCTGTACGGCCAAGGCTCGCGCCCGGTAGTCGGGCCCGACGGCACGGTCTACGTCTTCTGGGACGGCTCTATGCGCTTGTCGACCTTCGACAGCATCTGGATGGTCAAGTCCAGCGACGGCGGCGTGACCTGGAGCAAGCCAGTCGAGGTCGCGCCGCTGGCCGACATTACGCCCCCCGCCAACACTGCCTTCCGCGTCAACAGCTACCCGGCCGCGGCGGTCGCCACCGATGGCACGCTGTACACCGCGTGGTCATCGCAGATGAAAGACAGCGCGACGAGCTACAGCACCGCGGGCTTCGGCTACGGCGCCGGCACCCATGCGCAAGCGGTCTACAGCAAGAGCACCGATGGCGGTGCGACCTGGTCGACGCCGGTGCCGATCTTTCCGGCGCTCGACGCGGGCAATCGCACGCCG
>VBCQ01000098.1:3803-11403 GCA_005882155.1 Betaproteobacteria bacterium | reverse complement strand
CCGCTGAAGCGTGCTGCAAGCCTCGCTGATCGAGGCCACCGAATGAACGTCGTCAACCTGCTTGAGTTCGATCTGGATGGGCTGACGGCGTTTTGCGAGCAGCTCGGGGAGAAGCGCTTTCGCTCGACCCAGTTGTTCCGCTGGATTCATCAGAAGGGCGCGTCGGACTTCGCGCAGATGTCGGATCTGGCGAAATCATTGCGCGAGAAATTGGCCGGCGTCGCCACGCTGCGACCGCTGGCTGTCGCGAGCGAACAAGCCTCGTCCGACGGCACGATCAAGTGGCTGTTCGACGTCGGAGGCGGCGACGCGGTCGAGACGGTCTTCATCCCCGAGGACGATCGCGGCACCTTGTGCATCTCGGCGCAAGCCGGTTGCGCCGTGGGTTGCCGCTTCTGCTCGACCGGTCACCAGGGCTTCAGCCGCAACTTGAGCAGCGGCGAAATCGTCGCCCAGCTGTGGTACGCCGAGCATCACCTGCGCCGGCGCTTGAAGCTCGCCGACGGCGAACGCGCGATCACCAATGTCGTGATGATGGGCATGGGCGAGCCGTTGCAGAACTACGCCGCGCTGCTGCCGGCGCTGCGCGTGATGCTCGACGATCATGCCTACGGCCTGTCGCGTCGCCGGGTCACGGTGTCGACGTCGGGTGTCGTGCCGATGATCGATCGCTTGCGCGACGATTGCCCGGTTGCGTTGGCGGTGTCGCTGCATGCGCCCAACGATGCGCTGCGCGACGACCTCGTGCCGCTGAACCGCAAGTACCCGATCGCCGAATTGCTGGCCGCCTGCAAGCGCTATCTCGACAAGGCGCCGCGCGACTTCATCACCTTCGAGTACTGCATGCTCGACGGCGTCAACGACACGCCCGAACTGGCGCAGCAACTCGTCGAGCTCGTGCGCGACACGGTGTCGTGCAAATTCAACCTGATTCCGTTCAACCCCTTCCCCGAGTCGGGGCTGAAGCGCTCGCCGCGCGATCGCGTGACGGCGTTTGCCCATGTGCTGCAAGACGCGGGCGTCGTGACGACGGTGCGCAAGACGCGCGGCGACGACATCGACGCAGCGTGCGGCCAGCTCGCCGGCGAAGTGCAAGACCGCACGCGTGTGAAGCAGCGCTTGTCGACACGCGCACCGATTCGAATTCATCGTGCCGAAGACGCACGACACAGCGAAGACGCCGCGCCAAGTCGGCAGGAGACAAACGCATGAAGTCGGGATCTTCAGTGGATCGTCGCTGGCGGGCATGGGCCGCTGTGCTGACGATGAGTGCCCTGATGGCAGCATGTGCCGGCAGCAAGGCGCCGACGGCGGCTGCGCCGGTGCCGGCAGCAGGCGAGAGCAAGGATCGCATCACCGCGTCCGACGAGCCGGAAAGCAGCAAGCGCGCGCGGGTTCGGCTCGAGCTCGCGTCGGCCTATTTCGGTCGCGGGCAAATGACCACCGCGCTCGACGAGGTGAAGCTCGCCATCGCGGCCGACCCGACGCTCGCACCGGCGTTCAACCTGCGCGGACTGATCTACGCGAGCCTGGGTGACGACAAGCTGGCTGAGGAAAGCTTTCGCCACGCGCTGCGACTCAGCGCCGGCGACGCCGACACGATGCAGAACTTCGGCTGGTACCTGTGCCAGCAGAAGCGCTTCGCCGAAGCCGATGCTTTGTTTGTGCGCGCACTCGCAGCGCCGCAGTACCGCGACTCGCCGCGCACGCTGTTGACGCAAGGCGTCTGTCAAGCACGCGCGGGCGACTGGACTGCGGCCGAGCGCACGTTGCAGCGCTCGTACGAACTCGATCCGTCGAATCCAGCGACGGCGGTCAACCTCACCGAAGTCTTGTACAGGCGCGGCGAGCTCGAGCGCGCGCGCTTCTACATTCGCCGCGTCAACAGCTCGGCCGACATCGTCAATGCACAGACGCTGTGGCTCGCCGCGCGCATCGAGCACAAGCTCGGCAACCGGCAGGGCGCGCAGGAATTCGGCACCCAGTTGCGCAACCGCTTCCCGCAATCGCGCGAAGCGGTGGCTTTCGACCAGGGGCGCTTCGATGAGTGAGCCGGCCGATCCGATGGCTCCGGGGAACGCGCCTCGCACCGCCGGCGCACTGTTGCGCGAGGCGCGGCAAGCACAGGGGCTTCACATTGCAGCACTGTCGGCGGCGATCAAGGTCGCGCAGCGCAAGCTCGAGTCGCTCGAGGCCGATCGCCTCGACGAGCTGCCGGATGCGACCTTCACGCGAGCGCTCGCGCAAACGGTATGCCGCAGCCTCAAGATCGATCCGGGGCCGGTGCTGGCGCTGTTGCCATCGCCAGCGGCGCATCGGCTCGAGCATGTCGGCGAGGGCATTAACGAGCCGTTCCGCGATCGGCCCGGTCGGCGCGAGCCGAGTGACTGGTCGATGCTCGGCTCGCCGGTGGTGTGGGGGCCGGTGCTGCTCGTGATTGCGGCGGCAGCGCTGTACCTGTTGCCCGAAGGATGGCTCGCCGGTTGGCAAGGCGCCGCGCCGCGCGCACCTGCGCATGCGGCATCGGCGACCGTCAGCTCGGTCGTGCCGACGCATGCTGCGTCCGAGACGACTGCGGTCGCGCCGTCCGAGGTGACAGTCAATCCGCCATTGGTTGTCGAGTCCGCCGCATCTGCGGCCAGCCCGGCGACCGCGGCATCGGCCGCTCCATCGAACTGAACCAGGCGCCATGATGACGATCGATGCTCGAACCGCACTCGCTGAATTTATCGTCCCCGCGGGGCCGGCAAAGCGCCGCACGCGGCAAGCCAGCGTGCGCTGGGGCTCGCACGTGGTCACCGTCGGCGGCGACGCACCGGTGCGCGTGCAAGCGATGACGAACACCGACACGGTCGACGTGATCGGCACGGCGATCCAGGTGAAAGAGCTCGCGGTCGCGGGATCGGAACTCGTTCGCATCACCGTCAATACGCCGGAAGCAGCGCAGGCGGTACCGCACATTCGCGAGCAGCTCGATCGCATGGGCATCGCGGTGCCGCTGATCGGCGACTTCCACTACAACGGCCATCGGCTGCTGACCGATCATCCGGCCTGCGCCGAGGCCTTGAGCAAGTACCGCATCAATCCCGGCAACGTCGGCAAGGGCGACAAGCACGACAAGCAGTTTGCGCAGATGGTCGAGGTGGCGGCGAAGTACGACAAGCCGGTGCGTATCGGCGTCAACTGGGGCAGCCTCGACCAGGAGCTGCTGACCTCGATGATGGACGAGAACGCCAAGCTCGCCGATCCGTTCGAGCCGCAGCAGATCATGTACCGCGCGATCATCAACTCGGCCATCGAATCGGCACGGCGTGCCGAAGAAATCGGCTTGAAGCGCGAGCAGATCATCCTATCGTGCAAGATGTCGGGCGTGCAGGACCTCGTCAGCGTGTACCGCGCATTGGCGCAACGCTGCGACTACGCGTTGCACCTGGGCCTGACCGAAGCCGGGATGGGGACCAAGGGCACCGTCGCGTCGACTGCAGCGCTCGCGATGCTGCTGCAAGAAGGCATCGGCGACACGATTCGCGTCTCGTTGACGCCGCAACCCGGTGAGGCGCGCACGCAGGAAGTGGTCGTCGCGCTCGAGATCCTGCAGTCGCTCGGCCTGCGAGCGTTCAACCCGAGCGTGACCGCGTGCCCCGGCTGCGGCCGAACGACCAGCACGACGTTTCAGGAACTCGCCAAGCAGATCGACGATTACCTGCGCGCGCAGATGCCGGTGTGGAAGGCGCGCTATCCGGGCGTCGAGAAGATGAAGGTCGCGGTGATGGGATGCATCGTCAACGGGCCCGGCGAAAGCAAGCATGCCGACATCGGCATCAGCCTGCCCGGCACCGGCGAGGCGCCGGCCGCGCCGGTGTTCATCGACGGCGAGAAAGCGCTCACCTTGCGCGGCGCGGCCATCGCCGAAGAATTCCAGACGCTGGTCGAGGACTACATCGAAAAGCGCTTTGGATAGGAATCCTCTGAGGGCCACGTCTGCACCCTCACCCCAGGCCCTCTCCCGAAGGTAGAGGGAGCAAATGCAAAGAGCTGACACAAGAAATGGCTGAACCCCTGCGTGCCGTCAAAGGCATGAACGACATCCTGCCGCCCTCGGTGCCGCGCACCGAGCGGCTGCCCGACTCCGCGCTGTGGCAGTGGTTCGAGGCGAGCGTGCGCACGGTGATGCAGCGCTACGGCTACCAGAACCTCATCACGCCGGCGGTCGAGCCGACCGCGCTGTTCGTGCGCGGACTCGGCGAGGTGACCGACATCGTCGAGAAAGAGATGTACTCGTTTGTCGACGCCATGAACGGCGACAAGCTCACGCTGCGACCCGAGGCCACTGCCGGCATCGTGCGCGCGATGATCGAGCACAACGCGCTGTACAACGGGCCGCTGCGGCTGTGGACGATGGGCGCGATGTTCCGCCACGAAAAGCAGCAGAAGGGCCGCTATCGGCAGTTCCATCAGCTCGACGTCGAGGCGCTCGGCTATGCCGGGCCGGACGTCGATGCCGAGCAGATCCTGATGGTCCGCTCGCTGTGGCGCGAGCTCGGACTGGTCGAAGGCCGCGATGTGCGACTCGAGCTCAACAGCCTCGGTCAGAGCGACGAGCGGCGCGCGCACCGCGCTGCGCTGGTCAGTCACTTCGAGCAGCATGCCGCGTTGCTCGACGAAGACTCGCGGCGCCGTCTCGTCAGCAACCCGCTGCGCATTCTCGACACCAAAAATCCGGCGATGCAGGCGATCGTCGAGAGCGCACCGAAGCTGCTCGATTTCCTCGGCGCCGAGTCGCTCGCGCACTTCGACGCGGTGCGCGCTGCGCTCGATGCGGCGGGGCTCCAGTATCGCGTCAACCCGCGACTGGTGCGCGGCATGGATTACTACAACCTCACCGTGTTCGAGTGGATGACCGACAAGCTCGGCTCGCAAGGCACGGTGTGCGGTGGCGGCCGCTACGACGGACTCATCGAGCAGCTCGGCGGCAAGCCGGCGCCGGCAGTCGGTTTCGGGCTCGGCATCGAACGCTTGTTGCTGTTGATTCAGGAGCTCGGTATCGCCGCGCCGAGCGCAGCGCCGACCGCCTATGCGGTGGTGCCGTCGCCAGCGGCGATGCCGAAAGTGCTGCTCGTGCTCGAAGCCTTGCGCGCCGCCGGTGTCTCGGTGCTGATGCACGCCGGCGGTGGCGGCATGAAATCGCAATTCAAGCGTGCCGACGCGAGCGGCGCACGCTACGCGCTGATCTTCGGCGACGACGAGCTCGCGCGCGGCGAGCTGTCGCTGAAGAATTTGCGCGACCCGAACGCGCCGCAGCGCAGTCTGCCGTTGGCCGACGTGGCGCGCTGGAGCAGCGAGCTCGTCAACGCATAATCGCGCCTTCAATCGAAAGCCTCTCTGTCCATGGCCACCCATCTCGACCTCGAAGAACAAGAACAGCTCGACCAGCTCAAGCACTTCTGGAAGCAGTACGGCAACCTGATCACCTGGGTGCTGATACTCGTTCTCGGCGCCTTCGCGGCGTGGAACGCTTGGAACTGGTGGCAGCGCGATCAGGCGGTGAAGGCCGGCGCAATGTTCGACGAGCTCGATAAGGCGGCACAGGCCGGCGACGTCGAGCGAACCGCCCGCGTTTTCGCCGACTTGAAGGACCGCTATCCGCGCACCGCGTTCACGCAGCAAGGCGGCTTGCTCGCCGCCAAGCTGCAGTTCGAAAAGGGCCAAGTCGACGCGGCACGTGCGACGCTGACCTGGGTCGGCGAGCATGCGGTCGAAAGCGAGTACCAGACGCTTGCGCACTTGCGGCTCGCCGGCGTGCTGATGGATCAGAAGAAATACGACGAGGCCTCGAAGGAACTCGACGCTGCGACGGCCAAGGAATTCGAGGCGCTGGTCGCCGATCGGCGCGGCGATGTGCTGCTCGCGCAGGGCAAGAAAGACGCGGCCAAGGCGGCGTACCAGAAGGCCTGGAGCGCGATGGATGCGAAGGTCGAATATCGCCGTCTCATCGAAGCCAAGCTGACCGCGCTCGGAGCTGCACCCGATGCCGACAAGGCGAAGACCGCGGAGGCATCGAAATGAGCCGCGCATGGAGCCTGACTGCAGCGCTGACCGCGGCTGCATTGACCGGTTGCGCCCTCACGGCCGACAAGCCGAAGCCCAAGCCGCTGGAGGAGCTGACGCCGCAGATCGCTGTGCACAGCGTCTGGAACCAGAAGGTCGATGGCGTGCCGTTTCCGCTGTCGGTGGCGGAGACACCCGGCGTGTTTACGATCGCGAGCGGTGACGGCAGCGTGCTCGCGCTGCAAGCCGATACCGGCCGCGAATTGTGGCGCGGCAATGTCGGCGCCAAGATCAGCGCGGGTGTCGGCAGCGACGGCCGCTTCGCTTCGGTGGTCACGCGCGATGGCGACCTCGTGACTTTCGAGGCCGGCCGCTTGATGTGGCGCAAGCCGCTCGGACTGCGCGTCGTGACCGCGCCGCTCGTTGCCGGTGAGCGGGTGTTCGTCCTCGGTGTGGACCGCACGGTGCACGCGTTCGACGCGCTCGACGGCAGCAAGCTGTGGTCGGTCGCTCGGCCCGGCGACCCGTTGACACTCGCGCAAGCCGGTGTCATTGCAGCCTTCAAGGACACCTTGCTCGTCGGGCAAGGCGCCCGCTTGGCCGGGCTCGACCCGCTGAATGGCAGCATCCGCTGGGAGGTGACGGTCGGCTCGCCCCGCGGCACCAACGAGGTCGAGCGATTGGCCGATCTGGTCGCACCCGCCGGTCGGGTCGGCGATGAGGTCTGCGTGCGCTCGTTCCAGGCGGCGGTCGGCTGCGTCAATGCCGAGAAGGGCACGCTCGCATGGACGAAAAACGTCGGTGGTACCGACGGTGTCGCTGCTGACGATCAGTTCGTGTTCGGCGCCGACGCGACCGATCGCATCACCGCGTGGAAGACTGCGAGCGGCGATGTCGCTTGGTCGTCCGAGAAGCTGCTGTACCGCGGCCTCGGCGCGCCGCTGTCGATCGGCAAAGCGGTCGTGTTCGGCGACTCGGAGGGCACGCTGCACTTCATGTCGCGCGACAAGGGCGATGCGCTGCTGCGCCTGTCCACCGACGGCAGTGCGATCAGCGCAGCGCCGGTGCTGTCGGGCGCGACGATGCTCGTCGTCACGCGCAACGGCGGGCTGTACGCGTTCCGACCCGAATAGCGGTCGCGCTCCCGGCTTCGAATGAAACCCGTCATCGCCATCGTCGGGCGGCCCAACGTCGGCAAGTCGACGCTGTTCAATCGCATGACGCAAAGCCGCGACGCGATCGTCGCCGACTTCGCCGGGCTGACGCGTGACCGTCACTATGGCGACGGCCGCATCGGCGAGCACGCGTTCATCGTCGTCGACACCGGCGGCTTCGAGCCCGACAAGCCCACCGGCGTGGTGGCCGAGATGGCCAAGCAGACTCGCCAGGCCGTGGCCGAAGCCGACGCGGTGATCTTCGTCGTCGACCTGCGCTCGGGCGTCACGGGGCAGGACCACGACATCGCGCGCTACTTGCGCAGCGCGGGCAAGAAGGTGCTGCTCGCAGCGAACAAGGCCGAGGGCATGGTCGACTCGCCGTTGCTCGCCGAGTT
>VBCQ01000098.1:0-3614 GCA_005882155.1 Betaproteobacteria bacterium | reverse complement strand
TGGCGTTCGACCAGCCCGGCACCACGCGCGACGCGATCAGCGTGCCCTTCGAGCGCAACGGCCAGAAATTCGAGTTGATCGACACCGCCGGTCTGCGCCGCAAGGGCAAGGTCTTCCAGGCAATCGAAAAGTTCTCGGTCGTCAAGACGCTGCAGGCCATCGCCGACGCGAACGTCGTGCTGCTGCTGCTCGATGCGACGCAGGGCGTCAGCGACCAAGACGCGCACATCGCCGGCTACATCTTGGAGAGCGGCCGCGCCGTGGTGCTCGCCGTCAACAAGTGGGACGCCGTCGACGATTACCAGAAGCAGCTGCTGCAGCGATCGATCGAGCAGCGCCTCGCGTTCCTGAAATTCGCGCCGGTGCTGAACATCTCCGCGATCAAGCGCCAAGGTCTCGGCCCGGTGTGGAAAGCGATCGCCGACGCGCATGCCTCGGCCACGCGCAAGATGCCGACGGGGCCGGTGCATTTCGTCCCAAGCTGCGCTACGCGCACCAGGGCGGCATGAATCCGCCGATCATCGTGGTGCACGGCAACTCGCTCGAGCACGTGACCGATTCGTACAAGCGCTTCCTCGAGGGGCGCTTTCGGGCGCATTTCAAGCTCACCGGCACGCCGCTGCGGATCGAAATGCGCTCGGGCAAAAACCCGTTCGACGAGAAGAAGTCTTGAGGGAAATCCGGTATTTCAATCCGGACCGGCGGAACCCTGTGTTAACGTGACACTCTGATAATTTCCAACACGGAGAATACTGTGTCAAACAAAGGGCAACTCCTACAAGACCCCTTCCTCAACCTGCTGCGCAAAGAGCATGTGCCGGTGTCGATCTACCTCGTCAATGGCATCAAGCTGCAGGGCCACATCGAGTCTTTTGATCAGTATGTGGTGCTCCTACGGAACACGGTCACGCAGATGGTCTACAAGCACGCAATCTCGACCGTCGTGCCGGGCCGTGCGGTGAACTTCCACGCCGCCGAGGCGCCGGAGTCGACCTGAAGCCGAGCGCGTCAGCGGCAATCCAGGTTGCGTCGATCTTGAGCCCCGACACTGCAACGCCGGCTTCGGCCGGGTTGGCGCGCGCCATTCTCGTGGGCGTGGACTTCGGTGGCTCCGGCCACTTCGACCCCACGCTCGACGAGTTGGCGTTGTTGGCCGAATCGGCGGGCGACGTCGCCGTCGCGCGCGTGATCGCTCGGCGCAAGGCGCCCGACCCGGCGCTGTTCGTCGGCTCGGGCAAGGCCGACGAGATCAAGGCGCTGGTGCAGGGTCACCAGGCTGAGGCGGTGCTGTTCGATCAGGCGCTGTCGCCGGCCCAGCAACGCAACCTCGAGCAGCACCTTGGCGTGGCGGTCGCCGATCGCACGATGCTGATCCTCGAGATCTTCGCCGCGCGCGCGCAAAGCCACGAGGGCAAGCTGCAAGTGGAACTCGCGCAGCTGCAGTACCTGTCGACGCGCTTGGTGCGGCGCTGGAGCCACCTCGAGCGGCAGCGCGGGGGCATCGGTAATCGCGGCGGCCCGGGTGAGGCGCAGATCGAGCTCGACCGCCGCATGATCGGAGAGCGCATCAAGGCGGTCAAAGAGCGGCTCGTCAAGGTCAAGCGCCAGCGCAGCACGCAGCGCAAGCAGCGCGAGCGCAACCAGACCTTTCGCATCTCGCTCGTCGGCTACACCAATGCCGGCAAGTCGACCTTGTTCAACGCACTGGTCCGGGCACGCAGCTACGCCGCCGACAAGCTGTTCGCAACACTCGACACGACGACGCGCCAGTTTTACCTCGAGGACGTGGGCCGCTCGGTGTCCTTGTCGGACACGGTGGGCTTCATCCGTGACCTGCCGCACAAGCTCGTCGAAGCCTTCGAAGCGACCTTGCAGGAAGCCGCCGACGCCGACTTGCTGCTGCATGTCGTCGACGCGTCGAGCCAGGTGCTGCAGGAGCAGATGGCCGAAGTCCAGCGCGTGCTCGAAGAGATAGGCGCCGCCGACGTGCCGCAGGTTCTGGTGTTCAGTAAGTTCGACAAGCTCGAAGCGACGCAGCGCCCACGCAATCTCATCGACACGATCGAGCTCGAAGCTGGTCTGCGCGTGCCGCGCGTGTTCGTCAGCGCGTTGCAGGGGCAGGGCCTCGATGAGCTGCGCCGCATCATCACCGAAGCGGTATTGGGCACCTTGGCCGAGCGCTTGAATGCGCTCGAATCGGCCCCAACTGTGGCCGCGTCCGGGTCGGACGACGAGGTCGCGGCGCAAGCGCTTCGCACCGGCACACAACACTTTCTCGCATGACCATGACCCCATCATCCGGCGCCCACGCGGGTAAGCCTCGCGCACTTCTTGGCCGATGGCTGGCCCGCCTGCCCGGGCGCCGCATGCGCTCTGACGGCGCAGCGCCGCAGCGGCACGAAGCGACCGGCGGTCGTGGCGACGGGCCGCCCGATCTCGACGAGCTGTGGCGCGACTTCAATCGCAAGCTGAGCGGCCTGTTCAGCGGCAAGGGCGGCGGGCCGCGCGGCAATGGGTCGGGCGGTGACGGCGGCAACAATTTCCAGCCCGACATGACCAACGCCGGCATCGGCGTCGCGCTGATCTCCGGCGTGATCGCGCTGATCTGGCTCGGCAGCGGCATCTTCATCGTGCAGGAAGGCCAGCAGGCAGTCATCATGACCTTCGGCCACTACAGCCGCACGGTCGACGCCGGCATCAAGTACCGCTGGCCGTATCCGTTCCAGTCGCACGAGACCGTGTCGGTGACGCAGTTGCGCTCGAAGGAAGTCGGACGCAACACCGTGGTCCCCGCCACGGGGCTGCGCGACTCGTCGATGCTCACGCAAGACGAGAACATCGTCGACATCCGCTTCACCGTGCAGTACCGGCTGAAAGACGCGCGCGCCTTCCTGTTCGAGAACCGCGACCCCGAAGACGCGGTCGTCATGGCGGCCGAGTCGGCTATCCGCGAGATCGTCGGCAAGAGCAACATGGACTCGGTGCTCTACGAGCAGCGCGACGCGATCGCGGCCGACCTTGTCAAGTCGATCCAAGTGCAGCTCGACCGCTTGAAGGCCGGCATCATCGTTGCCAACGTCAACGTGCAGAACGTGCAGGCGCCCGAGCAGGTGCAAGCCGCGTTCGACGACGCATTCAAGGCCGGCGCCGATCGCGAGCGTTTGAAGAACGAAGGCCAGGCCTACGCCAACGACGTGATCCCGAAGGCGCAAGGCACGGCAGCGCGGCTGCGCCAGCAGGCCGAGGGCTACAAGTCGCGCGTGATCGCCGAGGCCGAAGGCGACGCGCAGCGCTTCAACCGCGTGCTCGCCGAATACCAGAAGGCGCCGGCCGTGACGCGCGACCGCATGTACATCGACACGATGCAGCAGGTGTATTCGAACGTCAGCAAGGTGCTCGTGGACACGCGCAACAACTCGAACCTGCTGTACCTGCCGCTCGACAAGCTGATGCAGCAGGCGGGTGCCGCGTCCACACCGCCCGCCACGCCGCCGGCCGCTGCCAGCGGCGACGGCGCGTCCGCAGCAAGCGGCGCGGTCGACGTGCGCTCGCGCGAGAACCAGCGCAGTCGCGAGCGCGACGGCCGCTGAGACCCAGAGGGAAAACGCATTCCA
>VBCQ01000097.1:2146-4429 GCA_005882155.1 Betaproteobacteria bacterium | reverse complement strand
CGATGAGCAAGCGCTTGTCGAAGGAGCCGGAGAAGTTCGGCACCGGCCATGTCGAGGGCATCGTCGAGAGCGGCTCGGCCAACAACAGCGCACTCGCCGGTGCGTGGATTCCGGCGCTGGTGTTCGGCATTCCGGGCGACTCGATCACCGCGATCGTGATCGGCGTGCTCTACATGAAGAACATGAACCCGGGGCCGACGCTGTTCACCACCAACCCGCAGAACATCTACGCCGTCTATTTGCTGTTCATCATCGCCAACATCATCATGCTGCCGCTCGGCTGGATGTGCATCAAAGTGGCCAAGCGAATTCTCAAGGTGCCGCGCGAAGTGCTGATGCCGGTGATCCTGCTGTTATGCCTGGTCGGCGCGTTCGCGATCAACAACACCGCGTTCGACATCGGCATCATGCTGGTAGCCGGCGTCGTCGCCTACCTGCTCGAATGCAACGGCTTTCCGATCGCGCCGCTGATTCTCGGCGTCGTGCTCGGCGGCATGCTCGAAGAGAACCTGGTGTCGTCGCTGATCAAGTCCGACGGCAACCTGCTCGCGTTCTTCGGCCGGCCGATCGCCGCGACGCTCGGTGCGATCACCTTCGCGATCTGGCTGTGGCCGCTCATCCGTCGAGTCGTACCTGGTTTCGTCCACCGTTCTTGGCGGCGTAAAGACACGAGTCGGCCCGCGCCAGAGCTTCTTTCAGGTCGGCAGGACACACATCTGCCGTGAGCCCGATGCTGACGGTCACCGCGAGGCCAGTGCGAATCGTGGCCCAATCGAATTGCTCGATCCGATCGCGCAGCCGCTCGCACACCCGAGCGCCGACATCGCGCACCATGCCCGACAGCACGAGCGCAAACTCCTCGCCGCCGTAGCGCGCAGCGACATCGGTCGGCCGGCAGTTCTCGCGCACGATGTCGGCGATCTGACGGAGCACCTGATCGCCGACCATGTGCGAGAAGTTGTCGTTGACGCGCTTGAAGTGATCGACGTCGATCAAAGCCACGCAAAACGGCGTCTCCGACGGCGCCTTCAGCAGGTTCGAAATGCCTTCCAGCATGCGGCGGTTGCCGAGCCCGGTGAGCGGGTCGGTATGAGCGGCAAGGCTCATCGCGTCGGCCTGCGCCGTTAACTGCGCGCGCTGCTGATCGATCCGCGCTTCCAGCGTTCGCTCTGCTTCGGCCGTGCGGCGCGCGAGCTCGAGCTCATAGCGCGCTTCGACGACACGCATTCGGGTCTGACTCAAGGCCCGCGCGCGCGCTCGCCGCATCGCGGACGCCCTTCGCTCAGCCTTCAGTGCGCAGCACAGGTCGGACCTTGCTTCCTCGGCCTTCGACAGGTCTTCGAGCAGGCCCGGGACTTCGTCGTACGAGGCGACCGACTCGAACAGCTCGATCGCCGCAGCGAAGAGCCGGGCGGCTGCGTCGTGCTCGCCGCGCTGCAAGCTCACACGCGCGCGCAAGCCGGTCGCGAAGCCGCGAAGCTCGGTGTCGCGGCTCGCTTGCAACTCGGGCTCCAACGCAGCCAGCAGATCGCTCGCTTCGTCGGCGCTGCCGAGCAACAGCAGTGAATCGGCGCAGTTCAACGATGCAGCAAGCGCGTGACCGGGCCGAAGGCTCGTCCTCAACGCGGCCTTCGCGCAACGGATCGAGCGGCGCAGCAGCTGGGCACGGCGCGGGTCCGCTGCATCGAGCGTCAGCGCCTCATCGTTGAAGCAAACCCCGAGGTTGATCAGCGCTCCGCCGCGCTCCCATTGCGCCTGCCCCGCCGCGCCCTTCGCCTCGCGAACGATTTGCGCATACAGGCGCCTGGCACTTTGAAAATGGCCGAGCCGGGTATTCGTCAACGCCACCGCGTTGAGGGTCCGCACTCGCTCATCCAGGCGCGTCATCGATTCGGACAGCGCGAGGCCCGCCGCGGCGTGCTCGGCCGCCTGGTCGGCAGCGCCGAGATTCACCAGCGTGAACGCCAGTGTCGCTTCGAGCCGGCCGAGCTGATCGGCCGATCCCTGCGCCTGCCGGCATGCCCACAACGCATCTAGAAAAACGCTGACTGCCTCGACGCGCTGTTCCTGGTTGCGCAGCAGAGCGCCGAGCGCCTCGAGCAACACGTACAGACCCGACCAGTCTTGCGCCGACCGCGCCTGGTTGGCAGCATCTCGAAGCAGCGCCTGCGCATCCGCGAATCGTTTTGCTTCGACGAGCAATCTCGCAGCATCGCGCGCGGCCGCCGCGTCAACGGTGGGTTCGTCCATGGTCCAGCCAACTGCGCCGCAGCATCGCCCATT
>VBCQ01000097.1:0-2078 GCA_005882155.1 Betaproteobacteria bacterium | reverse complement strand
GCGGTAGCGGCGCAGGGCGACGCGCAAGTTCTCGGTCGACGCGGTGTCCTTCTCGTCGACGTTGCCTTCGAACTTGGCGCGGGCATTGGAGAACGTTTCTGCCAGGCTCTTCATCACCTGGGCCACGAGCTCGTCGGCTTGGCGCACCGCCTGCTTCGGGTCATCGACAAAGCTGATTTGAATCGCGTCCCAACGCGCCCGGAAATCGTCTGCCACATCGGGCAAGAACAGCGGCGCGAGCTTTTCGTCTTCACTGCTTGGGCGCGCCGGCTGGTTGTCGCTCGCGGGTCTCTGTTCCGCGTTCTGCGCATCCGCAGCGGCTGCGAAATCGGCTGTCGTCAAGGTCTTCTCGTCAGTTGCAGTGGTGTTCATGCTCGAACCTCCATCGGTTGTGCGGGTTGTGGCTTAACGGGCGTCCTGACCTCGAGCAGTTCATCGAACAGCGCGCGGTAATGCACGACCGCTTGCCGCAGCGCCTCGGTGTCGGCTTCGCCACGTTGATCGCGCGCCGCGATCGCCTGCGCGGCCCGGTAGTGATCAACCACGGCGGGGTGGTCGACCGAAATGTCGGCCGCACGGTGCTCGAAGTCGCCCATCGGATAGCCACGTTTGAGCATCAAGTCGCGAACCAGCTGGTCGGCTTCGGCGAGCACCCCCTTGGGGTTGTCGACGAAGCGGCCCTGCAAGGCCTTCCACGGCTTCTCGACTCGCTTCTCGCGCGCCCTCAATTCCGATTCGGCCTTGGTCTTGCTTCCCAGATCATTGACCGCCCGGCGATATTCCGGGCCGAAGCGTTGCTCGAGTCGATGCGATTGTCGTTTCTGGTAGACCAATAAAGCGGCAATTGCAATCAATGCAAGGATTACAACGCCAACAACAATGCCCCATGCTTGCGCGTCCATCGTATCCATGTGGATCTCCTGTTTGATTCATAGAAAGAATCTAGGAGTTCGCGCCGCCGTCGGGTATCAGAGGGCCGCGCGATCGTGGCTGAGACTGTCCGATCGGGCTGTAGGACCAGTCCGGCAAGAAACGCCTTCGGCGCAAATCGGGCACCGCCTTCGATGAAGCGAATTGCTCGCGAGAGTGAAACACTTTCTCTGAGCATGTCGATCCGGACGCGCTTGGTTCGTCGTCTCAATGGCGGCCGTTGGTTTCGGCCCCCATTCGACTCACACATTGACAGGAGATTTGTCATGACGATTCAGAAGATCACTCCATTTCTCTGGTACGCCAAGGAAGCGGAGGAGGCTGCGGCGTTTTATGCGTCGATCTTTCCCGACTCGCGGATCACCCGCGTCACTGCGCTGCCGAGCGAATCGCCAAGCGGCCCGCCGGGATCGGTGAAGGTCGTCGAGTTCGTTTTGTTCGGGCAGCCGTTCATCGCGATGAGCGCCGGCCCGCTCGATCCGTTCAATCACGCGGTCTCTTTCATGGTGAGTTGCGACGATCAAGCCGAGCTCGACCGCTACTGGAACGCCCTGCTCGCCAACGGCGGGTCGGCTGAGCAGTGCGGCTGGCTGAAGGATCGCTACGGCGTCTCGTGGCAGATCGTTCCCGCCGTCTTCGGCGAGATGATGGCCGACCCGGATCGAGCCAAGGCCAAGCGCGTGACCGACGCGATGATGAAGATGGTCAAGTTCGATATCGCTGCGCTGAAGGCGGCTTATTCGGGGACGTCAGCGTACTCAAGATGAGATCGATCTGCGCTTCAGTCAGCGCAGGCCCTTCGAGAATGAAATAGCCGAGCAGCGCGCCGTGCGCCCAGCGCGCCAAGGTCGCAGCGTCGTCATCCGACCATCCGAGCGCGGCGATGAGCCCGCTCAGATAGGCGAGGCGCTTCTTGTCGACTCTTTTCACGGCCTTGCGCACGAGCGGGTCGGTGCTGGCCCACGATCGTATGGCCAGAGCCAGACGCGGATCGGCCGCGACGGTGACCGACATCAGGTTGCGCAGCTTCATCGCAGCCCCGTCGACCGCACGCTCCACCCGGTCGATGATGTGCTGCGTGCGGGTCAGTTCCCACTCTGCCAGCAGCGCCGCCGCGTACTCGCGTTGATCGCGAAAGTGCCAGTAGA
>VBCQ01000429.1 GCA_005882155.1 Betaproteobacteria bacterium | reverse complement strand
ACGCGCTTTCGCCACTACGTGAACATCGGCCGGATGGAGGGTCGCCTCGCCCGTCTGCTGCGTGACTTCCGCTGGGGCCGCATGGATGACATCTTCCTGCACCGCGCGATTGCGCCGGGTCCGCACTGAATCGGGCTTTCTTCCATGACCGACATTCAACGACTCTCCGTCCACGATCGCAGCGCGGCGCTGCGGTGGGACGAGTTCGTCATGTCGTGCCCGGCCGCGACATTCTTCCACCGCGTCGGCTGGCAGAAGATCATGCGCGACGTTTTCCATCACGACACCTACTTCCTGTTTGCGCAGAGCGGCGGGAGCATCGAAGGGGTGTTGCCGCTCGCGCATGTGAAGTCGCTGTTGTTCGGCAATTCACTGGTAAGCCTGCCGTTCGCCGTGTACGGTGGCGTGGCCGCGGTGAACGCCGATGCAGCCACTGCGCTGGAGGATGAAGCGCGGCGGATCGCCGGCCAGCTCGGCGTCGATCACCTCGAGTTGCGGCACGTCGACGCACGCCACGCCGACTGGCCGCTGCAGGACCTGTATGTGACGTTTCGCAAGCCGATCCTCCCCGATGAAGAGGCCAACATGCTGGCCATCCCTCGCAAGCAACGGGCGATGGTGCGCAAGGGAATGAAGAACGGGCTGCGCAGCGACATCGATGCGAACGTCGACCGCTTCTTTGCGCTGTATGCCGACAACGTCCATCGGCACGGCACGCCGGCGCTGTCCAAGCGCTATTTCCAGGCGCTGCGAGATCAGTTCGGCCCCGACTGCGACGTGCTGACTGTCAGTGCGCCCGATGGCCGCGCGCTGAGCAGCGTGATGAGCTTCTATTTCCGCGGCGAGGTGCTGCCGTACTACGCCGGCGACGACGAATCGGCGCGCGAGCTGGCGGCCAACGACTTCAAGTACTGGGAATTGATGCGCCGCTCCTGCGCCAGAGGTCTGAAGACATTCGACTACGGTCGCAGCAAGCAGGGCACCGGCTCGTACGCGTTCAAGAAAAATTGGGGCTTCGAGCCGCAGCCGCTGCACTACGAATACTGCCTTTACAAGCGCGACACGGTGCCGCAGAACAATCCGGCAAACTCGAAATACAAGCTCTTGATCGAGGCCTGGCGTCGCATGCCGATCGGCGTGGCGAACTGGCTGGGGCCGTTCGTCGTGCGCAACCTGGGTTGAATCGCAGCATGAGCGACCTGACCGACATCACCGAGCTCGCGCCGCCGCCGGCGCGCGTCGGCCGATTTCCGCTGGCGCCAGACGTGATCCAGCCACCTGGCGTGCCGTCTTGGCAGCGGGCCGGCGTCGCGTTGCTGTTGCTGCTCAGCGCGATCTTGCTGCTGTACCGAGACAGCGCGCTTGGAATGGTCGCTGTCTGGCTGCGCTCCGACACCTTTGCGCATGGCATTCTGGTTTTTCCGATTTCGTTGTGGCTCATCTGGCGCCGCCGCGCAGAGCTGGCGGCGGTGCCGCCGGAGCCGACCTTCTGGGCCCTGCTGCCGCTCGCCGCGATCGGTGTCGCGTGGTTGGCGGGTGACGTGGCCACCGTCAACGTGGTCAGCGAGTTCGCGTTCGTCGCATTGCTCGCGGCCGCAACGCTGGCGGTGCTCGGCATCCCCGCGACTCGGGTGATCATGTTCCCGCTGGCGTTCATGTTATTCGCGGTGCCGACCGGCGAATTCCTGCTGCCCCAATTGATGGAATGGACCGCAGACTTCACGGTCCTGGCGTTGCGCCTGAGCGGAATCCCGGTGTATCGCGAGGGATTCGATTTCGTCATTCCATCGGGCAACTGGTCGGTCGCCGAAGCCTGCAGCGGCGTGCGCTACCTGATTGCATCGTTCATGGTCGGCACGCTCTTCGCCTACCTGAATTTCCGCTCGATGCGTCGGCGCCTGCTGTTCATCGCGGTCTCGCTCGTGGTGCCGATCGTTGCTAACTGGGTGCGCGCCTACCTCATCGTCATGCTGGGCCATCTGTCGGGCAACAAGATCGCCGTCGGCGTGGACCACCTCATCTACGGTTGGCTGTTCTTCGGATTCGTCATCATGTTGATGTTCTGGATCGGCTCGCGCTGGTCCGAACCGCAATCCGCCGGCGGCCTGGCGCACTCGCTCGCGATTCCCGCGACCGCACCGCATACGGCAACGCTGTGGCCGGTATGCGTGCTCGCCGCGATAGTGATCGCGGCGCCGCAAGGCGCGAAATGGCTCATCGATCGTTCCACCCCGACCGCGCCGGTGAAGCTCGTCGCAGCGCCACGCTTGTCGTCGCAGTGGAGTGCCGGCTCGGCGTTCACGCAGTGGAAGCCCGCATTCCGCAATCCATCCGCCGAAACCAACACCGTCTACGCCAGCGGAGGTCGCGAGGTCGGCCTTTACGTCGGCTACTACCGTCATCAGGACGCGGCCCGAAAGCTCGTCGGATCGACCAATGTGCTGGTTCAATCCGGAGATACCGATTGGCATCCGGTCGGCCACGGCGCTCGGGCGTTGATGGTCGGCGGCCGAGAGATCGCACTGCGCGGCGCAACGCTGCGCGTGACATCGACCGCCCCGCCGACCGAGCGCGGCGATTTGCTCGTTTGGCAGACATATTGGGTGAACGGCAGATTCACGTCGAGCGACACCGTCGCGAAGGCGCAGATCGCCTTGAGCAAGCTGATGGGGCACGGGGATGACTCGGCCGTCGTCATCTTCTACGCCCGCGCGGAACCGTCGGGTGCCGACGCGCTGCAGTCGTTTGTTCAAGCCCAGCTTGCCGCCATCGAGGCTCAGCTGCTGGCCGCGAGGAGCGACGCACGATGAACACCGACACTCGTCCGTTGATTCTTCACGTCATCCACCAGCTCGCCACCGGCGGCCTGGAGAACGGGCTCGTCAGCCTCATCAACAACATGCCGGAGTCGCGCTTTCGGCATGCCGTTGCGTGCATCGAGGACT
>VBCQ01000427.1 GCA_005882155.1 Betaproteobacteria bacterium | reverse complement strand
TCTCGATCAGGCAGCGCTCGAGCGGCACCATGCGCGCGACCTCGCGCAAGTCCTCGGCGGTCTTGAATGTGAGGATGCCGGAAAACGAGATGAAGAAGCCCAAGTCGAGCGCCGCTCGCGCGACGGCTCGCGTTTCGGTGAAGCAGTGAAAGACCCCGCCGACGCGGCCGCCGCCCTCGTCGCGCAACACAGCGAGCGTGTCGTCGGACGCGCTGCGGGTATGAATGATCAACGGCAGCCCGCTCGCCTGGCTCGCGCGGATGTGCACGCGAAAGCGCTCGCGCTGGCACGCCATGTCGGCCACGCTGCGGCCGTTGAGACGGTAGTAGTCGAGCCCGGTTTCGCCGATCGCGACGACGCGCGGCTTGGCGGCCAAAGCCAGCAGGTCGGCAAGCGTCGGCTCGCGCACGTCTTCTTCGTCGGGATGGACACCAGCGCTGGCCCAAAAATTGTCGAAGCGCATCGCCAGTGCATGCACCGCATCGAACTCCTCGAGCGTCGTGCAGATGCACAGCGCCCGGTCGACCTGCGCAGCGCGCATGGCGGCGCGAATCTCGTCGATGCGCGCAGCGAGCTCGGGAAAACTCAGATGGCAATGGGAGTCGACGTACATGGCGCTGGTGCCCGCCGACGCGGGGGCAATCAGATCGTCTGCGTCGGCTTGGACGATGAAATCGACGTGCCGAGAATCTCTTCGATCTTCAGCTTGAGCAGCCGCGTCTTGTCGTCGTTCGGGAACCTCACGCCGACGCCCTGGGTTCGGCCGCCCGACGCATTGGCCGGCGTGATCCACGAGACCTTGCCCGCGACCGGATAGCGCTGCGGATCGTCGGGCAGCGACAGCAGCAGGTAGATGTCTTCGCCGAGGCGGTATTCGCGCGTCGTCGGCACGAACAGGCCGCCCTCGGTGAACAGCGGAATGTAGGCCGCGTAGAGCGCGCCCTTCTCGCGAAACACGAGCTGGATCACGCTCGGGCGTGAGCCGCTGCTCGACGGGACGCCGGGGATCACGCTGCGGATGGGCTCGCTCATTCGGACGAGTGTACCGAAACGTTGTGCGTTTGCGAACGCGGCGGCCGAGCCGACAAGGCCGCCTTCGCCTGCTGCGCCAGCGACTCGACCATCAGAGCGGCGTTCCATGGATGCTCAGCATGACGCGCGACACGGCCGAGTTCCTTGGCCCACGCGGCGAGCGAATCGATGTCGGCCACCGCCGGCATCGCGGCTTGCGCAAAGTAGCGCGGCGGCGCACCGGCAGCGAGCCGCATCGCATCGTGGCAAAGCTTTTGCAGCATGTCGACGACGCGCGCGATCGGCCACGCCGCGAGCGTGCCGACGTCGCCGCGCGCGACCTGCTGCGGCAGCGCAGACCAGGCTCGCGCATCGATGCCCTCTTGCGCCCAATCGAGCGCGTCTTGCGGCTGTCCGCCGGTCGCGGCGAGCATCACCTCGGGCTGCGCGACACCGCGCTCGGCAAGCCAGCGGGTCGCGATTGCGGCGTCGGGCAACTGCAGCGGCAACGCCTGACAGCGGCTGCGTATCGTCGGCAGCAACGCGTCGGGTGCGGCGCAGCTGAGCAGCAGTCGCGCGTCGCCCGGCGGCTCTTCGAGCGTCTTCAGCAACGCGTTGGCCGACACGCTGTTCATTCGCTCGGCCGGGTGCAACACGACCACCTTGCCGTGCCCGCGCGCCGACGTGCTTTGCGCGAACGCGATCGCGAGTCGAACTTCGTCGACGCGAATGTCCTTGCTCGGCTTGCGCTTGGCGGACTCGCCGCTGCCCTCGCCGTCAATCACCGCCCAGCCGAGCGGCTCGCGCAAGGCTTCGGGCAGCAGCACCAGCAGGTCCGGGTGCGTGTGCGACTGGACCAGCCGGCAACTCGCGCAGACGCCACACGGCTTGGCTGCTTGCGTGCCTTCGCACAGCCAGGCCTGCGCCAGGCTCAACGCCAGCTCGAACTGGCCGACGCCTTGCGGGCCGTGAATCAACAGCGCATGCGCGCGCTGCGTCGCAAGCGCGCGGCGCAGCGGCGCTTCGAGCCAAGGCAGCGGCAATTGGCCGTCGGCGCCTACCATTGGCGCGCCTCGAGTGCGGTCGCAATCTGCTGCGACACGGCATCGCGAGCGAGTTCGGCATCGATGCGAACGAAACGCTGCGGCGCGTCGTCCATGCGGGCCTGGTAGGCGGCGCGAACGCGGCCGAAGAAGGCGACGTCCTGCTGCTCGAAGCGGTCGGGGCTGCGCGCTGCCGCGCGGCGCTGCGCGGCCAACGCGGGGTCGATGTCGAACCAGATCGTCAGGTCGGGTTGCAATCCCGCGTGAACCCAGCGCTCGAGCTCCGACAAGATGCCGATGTCGAAGCCACGGCCCCCGCCCTGATACGCGAAGCTCGCATCGGTGAATCGATCGCAGAGCACGGTGTCGCCGCGCTGCAGTGCCGGCGCGATGATGTGCTGCAGATGGTCGCGCCGCGCCGCGAAGACGAGCAAGGTCTCGGTCAATGCATCCATTGGCGCATGCAGAATCAATTCTCTGAGCCGCTCCGCGAGCACCGTGCCGCCGGGCTCGCGCGTGCACAGCACTGTGGCGCCGCGGTCACGCAGGCGCTTCGCAATCGCATCGATGTGGGTCGACTTGCCGGCCCCGTCGATGCCTTCGAATGTGATGAATCGGCCGGGCAAGTGAACTACTTTCCGCGCTGGTACTGGTTGACCGCACGATTATGCGCGGGCAGCGATTCGCTGAATTCGCTGCTGCCGTCGCCGCGCGAAACGAAGTACAGCGCGCGCGTCGACTCGGGCCGCACGGCCGCCATCAGCGACGCCTTGCCCGGCATCGCGATCGGTGTCGGCGGCAAGCCGGCGCGCAGGTAAGTGTTGTACGGCGAGTCGGCGAGCAAGTCGCGCTTGCGCAAGTTGCCGTCGAATTTGTCGCCGAGGCCGTAGATGACGGTCGGGTCGGTCTGCAGCGGCATGCCGATTCGCAAGCGATTGACGAACACGCTCGCGACCTTGCCGCGATCGCTCGACACGCCGGTTTCCTTCTCGACGATCGACGCCAGCGTCAGCGCGTCGCTCATGCTGCGCAGCGGCGTGTCGGGGATGCGCGCGGCCCACGCGGTCTCGAGCCGCTTCGTCATCGCGCGGTGCGCCCGCTTGAGCACCGCGATGTCAGCGCTGCCCTTGCTGTAGGCATAAGTGTCGGGATAGAACTGCCCCTCGGCGGCGACGCCGGGCTCGCCCAGCGCGGCCATCACATCGGCATCGCTCATCGCGCTGGTCGTTGGCTTCAGGCCTTCGGCCTTCGCGAGCTCGGCGCGGAATTGGCGAAAGGTCCAGCCTTCGATGAGGCGCACGAAGGCCAGCGTCTGATCGCCGCGAACCATTTTGTTGAGCAGGCTGATCGGTGTCGTGCCGGCGCCGATTTCGTAGCTGCCCGCGCGAATCTTGCGATCCTGGCCCGACCAGCGGAACCAGTGGTAGAGCAGCAGCGGCGAGGTCTTGACGCCGGCCTGCACCCAGCCCTGTGCGATGTCGCGCGGCGTCGCGCCTGCTTCGATATCGACTTCAGCGGTTTCGCCGGCAAGTGGCAGCGGCTGGTTGAGCCACCACGCCGTCGCCGCGGCCGCACCGATCGCCGCGAACACCACGAGCCACAACAACACGCGCCAGAGTTTCATCAACGACCGCAGAGCCGAAACCCTTGAGCAGAAAAGACGATGGGCACTGATGATAATCGGCGCATGGACACTCATCCCCTGATCGACGGCGCGGTTCCTTTGGCGCATTGGGGCGTCATTCGCGCCAACGGCGCCGATGCCGCAACCTTCCTGCACAGCCAGCTGACCAACGACTTCACCGGCATGGGCTTGTCGGAGGCGAAGCTCGCCGGCTACTGCAGCGCCAAGGGCCGAATGCTCGCGAGCTTCGTCGCCTGGAAGTCGGCGCACGACGAGGTGCTGCTCGCGTGTCATGCGAGCGTGCTGCCCGCCACGCTGAAGCGCTTGACGATGTTCGTGCTGCGCTCGAAATGCAAGCTGAGCGATGCGTCGGCCGAGCTGAAGCTGTTTGGCGTGGCCGGACCGTCGGCACGGTCGGTGTGCGGTGATGCGCGCGTGTGGCGCAAGCACGAGACCGACGGCGCCAGCGCGATTCGCCTGCCCGACGCGGCCGGCCTGCCGCGCGCGCTCTGGGTCGCGCCCGCCGGCGCCCCCGCCCTGCCCGCCATCACGCTCGACGCATGGCAATGGCTCGAGGTGCAAAGCGGCGTGCCGGTGATCGAAGCCGCGACGGCCGAGCAATTCGTGCCGCAAATGCTGAACTTCGAGCTTGTCGGCGGTGTGAATTTCCAGAAGGGTTGCTACCCCGGGCAAGAGGTCGTCGCGCGCTCGCAGTACCGCGGCACCGTCAAGCGCCGCATGTTCCTGTTCGATGTTGATGCGCCGGCGGCGGCAGGCCAAGAGGTGTTTCACAGCGCCGATCCGGGACAGCCCGCGGGCATGGTCGTCAACGCAGCAGCACGGCCCGACGGCAGTGGACGCAGCGCGCTGGTCGAGATCAAACTTGCTGCGCTCGAGAGCGGCAGCGTGCATCTCTGTGCCGTCGATGGGCCGGTGATGACGCGCGGCGAATTGCCGTATGCGGTCGTGCTCGACGCCGACCAGCCCGCTTGAATTCGCCGATCGCGGGAAACAGTTCACACGCACTGCAGCCCGATGCGCGAGCTGTTCATCTACTATCAAATCCCGGTGACGCAAGCGGTCGCCGCCCGAGCTCAGGTGGACGCTTTTCAGGCGCGCCTACGACAACGCCACCCCGGACTGGTGACTCGCTTGCTGCGTCGCCCCGAACCCCGAGACAGTCAGCAGACCTGGATGGAAATCTATTCGTTCGACCGCGCGGTCAGCACGCAAGGCATCAGCCCCGCGCTGCAAGCCGAGATCGAAGCCGAGGCGAGCTGCCTCGCCGACATCGTCCACGGCACGCGCCACACCGAGGTCTTCATCGCATGTGTCTCGTAGCGATTGCCATCGACCAGGACCGGCGCTTTCCGCTGGTCATTGCCGCCAACCGCGACGAGTTCTTCAAGCGTGCGACAGCGCGCCTCGCGTGGTGGACACCCGACGCCGGCGGCCCGGCCATCTTGAGCGGCCGCGACCTCGAGGCCGGCGGCACCTGGATGGGGCTGACTGCCGAAGGGCGCCTCGCGCTCGTCACCAACGTTCGCGACCCGCAACGCCACGATCCGGCATCGCCGTCGCGCGGCCGCATCGTCCCCGAGTGGCTCGCTGCACGCGAGAGCAGCGATCGCTTCTGGATGCGCACCGCACTGTCGGGCTACAACGGCTTCAATCTCGTCGCAGCGGACTTCCGTCGCGGCGAATGCTTCTGGGCGTCGAACGACGGCTCGCACCCGGTGCGTCTCGAGCGCGGCGTGCATGGCATCTCGAATGCGTCGCTCAACACGCCGTGGCCGAAGGTCGAAGCGCTGAAGGCGCGGCTGCACGATGCTGTCGCGTCGGCCAGCTCGCTCGATGCGTTGTCGTCGCAGCTCTTCGATGCGCTCGCCGATCGCAGTGAAGTGCTCGACGATGAGCTGCCCGACACCGGCTTGCCGCGCGATCGTGAACGCGCGCTGTCGGCAGCGTTCATTCGCATGCCGGAGATGGGTTACGGCACGCGCTGCTCGACGCTCATCATCACCGAGCGTGTCAACCGCCATCTCGTCACGCATGTGCTCGAGCGCAGCTTCAGCCCCAATGGCGGCATCGCGCTGCTGCGCCGCGCGGCGTTGAAGAACTGGCCGCCGCGCTACACCGAGGAGACGACGGCGATCGAACCGGGCCCCGTGTCGGAGACGGAGATCGGCGCCGAGTCGGCACCCGATGCGCCGACCCGGCGCATTCGCGTGCGCAGCCTGCTGAAGCCTGACGCGAGCAAGCGGCGGCGCGGATCGTCGGCGCCTGCAGCCTGACGCCTCAGCGCGCTTGTTCCTGCTGCCCCGACGATTCGATGACGTTGGGGTGACCCACTGGGTGCAAGCGCGGTTCGAACGCGTTGTGAATCAACACGCCGATCGCCGCGCCAACCAGCTCGGCGACGATGAAGCCCGGCGCGCTCGCCGGCGCGATGCCGGCGAAGCTGTCGCTGAACATGCGGCCGAACGCGGCGGCCGGGTTCGCGAACGATGTCGACGCGGTGAACCAGTACGCCGCGCCGATGTAGCTCGCGACCATCGCCGCGGCGCGCCCAGCTGGCGCGCGCAGGATGACGAGCAGCAGCCCGGCGGTGGCCACTGCCTCGGCGATCCATTGGCCGGCGCCGCTGCGAACCTTGGTCGAGAACTGGATGATGCTCATGTCGAACATCGCATGCGCAAGCCACGCACCGAGCAGCGCGCCGATGAGTTGCGCCGCGACATACGGCAGCAGTGACGATTTCGGCAGCTCGCCGCGATAGGCCATCACGGCGCTGACGGCCGGGTTGAAATGCGCGCCGCTGATCGGCCCGAACACTTCGATCAGGATGTAGAGCCCGCCGACGGTCGCGAGCGAATTCGCGAGCAGCGCGATCGCCGCGTTGCCGAGCGACAAGCGTTCGGCCATCACGCCGGAACCGATCACGACCGTCAGCAACAACGCCGTGCCGAGCGCTTCGGCAAACAGCTGACGCGGCAAGCCGGTTGCCATGTCAGCTCGTCGACATGGTGACGAGCGCGCGTTGCAGGTCGTCGTCGCTCATCGTCGCCAGCGGCAGCTGCAGCAACTGCAGCATGCGGTAGCCGATGGCCTGGCGCGTCAGCTCGAACGCGATGCGCTTGCCGTCGTCACCGCCCGCTGCATTCGACGGGTCGGCATAGCCCCAATGGACCTTGACCGGGCTGCCCGGCCAGTACGGGCAGGTCTCCGCGGCCGCGCTGTCGCAGACGGTGATGACGATTCGCATCGGCGGCGCACGGTCACCGACGAACTCGTCCCAGCTCTTGCTGCGGTAGCCGGTCGAATCAATGCCAGCGTTGGCAAGTGCCTCGAGTGCGAAAGGATTGAGCCGGCCGCTGGGCGCGCTGCCGGCGCTGAACGCGCGCACGTCCTTGCCGAGCTTGCGGGCCCAGTGGTTCAGCATGCCTTCGCTCAACACGCTGCGCGCGGAGTTATGGGTGCACAGGATCAGGACGTTGGTGGTCATTGCGTTGCGTCGACTCAGTTGCATTTGCGAGAAGCCGTGGTCCCACACTCCTCGCCCTTGCAGCAGTTGGCGGTCAGAAAGCCGAGCAAGCCGTTCATCCGCTCGAACGACGCGCGGTAGATCAGATAGCGGCCGTCGCGCTGCTGCGTGACGAGCCCGGCGTTGGCGAGCTCCTTGAGGTGGAACGACAAAGTGGTGGCCGGCACATCGAGCGCTTCCGAGATCGCGCCCGGCGTTAGCCCGGTCTTGCCGGCGACGACCAGGAGTCGAAACATTCGAAGCCGCAGCGACTGGGCCAGTGCAGCCAGGGCGCGGATGACGTCGATTTCTTCCATACTCGAATAATATTTGAATCGTGGAATCAGCGCAAGAACGCGGATTGCTCAGAGCGCTCTCGCCATCTCGATGTGCGGGATGCCGGCCTCGTCGAATGGCAGGCCGCGCTCGCTGAACCCGGCACGCGCATAGAACGGCGCTGCCGACACCTGCGCATGCAGCAGCACTTCGCGCTGGCCGCGTTCGCGCGCCGCCTGCATCAGCGCATCGAGCACGCTGCGGCCGACGCGGCTGCCGCGCATCGTCTGCACAACGGCCATTCGGCCGATCTTCGCGACGCCCGGCACATGCTCGAGCAAGCGCCCGGTCGCGAGCGGAAAGCCGAAGCGGTTGAACGCCACCGCGTGCACGCAGTCGCTGTCGGCTTCGTCCCATTCCATCTCGGCGGGGATCTGCTGCTCCTCGACGAACACCGCGTTGCGAATCGCCTTTGCCTCGCGCCCGAGCTCGGCCCACGAGCCGACGCGCACCTCGACCATCGGCTTGCCGGCCTCGAAGGCCTGGAGCACGTCGCGCAGTTCCTGCGGCACCGGCTTGGACGACTGCGACTGCGGATCGGCAAAGACGTAGACGAGCTCGCCCGACACCAGCAGCTCGTCTTGGCGAAACGCCGCCGCCGACATCAGCATCGACGAGTTGCCGATGCGCGAGCAGCGGATGCCGATGTCGAGCACGTCGTCGTAGCGTGCCGAGCCTTCGTATTCGAGCGTTGCCTTGCGAACGAACAGGTCGCCGCCGAGGTAGTCCAGCGTCTGCGCATACGGCATCGCAAGCGCGCGCCAGTAGCCCGCGAACGCGGTGTCGAAGTACATCAGGTAGTGGCCGTTGAAGACGATCTTCTGCGAGTCGACCTCGACCCAGCGCACCCTCAACCGCTCGAGGAATCGGAACTCGCTTCGCTTCATCGCGATAGGATACCCAAGCCCTCCCCCACCGCGTCGAACGCCATGGCTTTCATCTACTACATCACCCAGGTTCAACTCGACTTCGGCGCGGTGAAGCTGCTGCCCCAGGAATGCGAGCGCAGCGGCATGCGAAAGCCGCTGGTCGTCACCGACCCGGGGGTTCGCGCCGCCGGCGTGCTCGACAAGGCCCTCGCCGCACTGTCGAATGTGCCCCACGCGGTGTTCGATCAAACGCCGTCGAACCCCACGGAGGCCGCGGTGCGTGCAGCGACCGAGATCTACAAAGCGCAGCGCTGCGACGGGCTGATCGCGGTCGGTGGCGGGTCGAGCATCGATCTCGCGAAAGGCGTCGCGATTGCCGCGACGCACGATGGACCGCTGAAGATTTACGCGACCATTGAAGGCGGCAGCCCGAAGATCAGCGAGCGCGTCGCGCCGTTGATCGCAGTGCCGACGACCGCGGGCACCGGCAGCGAGGTCGCACGCG
>VBCQ01000428.1 GCA_005882155.1 Betaproteobacteria bacterium | reverse complement strand
CGTCGGGGTTGAAGAAGAACTGGGTGATCGCCGAGTCGGCGCCCGCCTTCACCTTCGCGGCGAAGTGCTGCAGGTCGCGCCTGGCGTAGCGCTGCTGCGGGTGGTACTCGGGGTAGGCGGCGACCTCGATGAACCAGTCGCGTCCCTGCGTCTCGCGGATGAAGGCGATCAGCTCGCTCGCGAAGCGGAACTCTCCCGCGGTCGCCGTGCCGCTCGGCAGGTCTCCGCGCAGCGCGACCAGGCGGCGGATCTTCTGCGCGCGGTAGGTCGCGAGGATCTCCGAGATGCCCTCCTTGGTCGAGCCGACGCACGACAAGTGCGGTGCTGCCTCGTGGCCGAGCGCGGCGATGTCGCTCACCGTCGCCAGCGTCTTGTCGCGCGTCGAGCCGCCCGCGCCATACGTGACGCTGAAGAACTCGGGCCCGGCGCTCGCGAGCTCGCTCACGACCGTCTTCAGCTTCTCGCTGCCGACCGGCGTGTTGGGCGGGAAGAACTCGAAGCTGACCGGGACGGGAAGGGACGTCGTCATGGCATGGTGTTCCGATCGGCGGCGAGCGTCGCGTGGAGGAAGAACTCGCGCGCGCCTTCGCTGCCCGGCGTGGCGCTGTCGAACCAGTCGCGCACGATGAGGCCGTGTGTCGCGCAGGCCTTCTTCAGCTTCTTTTCGACGTGGCCGTAGGCGCTCGCGTCCTTGACCTTGCCGCCCGGGCCGATGTCGACCGGCTGCAGCTCGAACTGCGGCTTGACGAGCAGCAGCAGCGGGCCGCCCATCAGCGGCACGAGCGCGGGCAGGACGAGCGCGAGCGAGATGAACGAGAGGTCGCCGACGACCAGGTCGAAGCGCGCAAACGGGAGCTGGCTCGCGTCGAGGTGACGCGCGTTGACGCCCTCGAGCGCGGTCACGCGCGCATCGGCGGCGAGGCGCGGATGGAGCTGGCCATGGCCGACATCGACGCCGACGACGTGCTTCGCGCCGCGCTGCAGCAGCACGTCGGTGAAGCCGCCCGTGCTCTGGCCGAGGTCGAGGCAGGTCATGCCGTCGACGTCGAGATCGATGCGCGCGAGGGCGCCGTCGAGCTTGAGGCCACCGCGCGAGACGAAGCGCAGCTCGGCGTCGTCGGTGATCTCGACGTCGGCTTCGCTCGGCAGGTCTTCGCCGGCCTTCGCCGGCACGCGCCAACCGGCCGGCGCGCGCCAGCGCACGGCGCCGGTCGCGATCAGCCGCTGTGCGGCGGATCGCGTCGGCGCCATGCCGCGCTCGACGAGGAGCTGGTCGGCGCGCATCGCGTCGTCCGCTCGTCCGCTCAATAGCGGTAGGTGTCGGGCTTGTACGGGCCCTGCTTCGGCACGCCGATGTAGGCCGCCTGCTCGTCGGTCAGCTCGGTCAGCATCGCGCCGACCTTCTTCAGGTGCAGGCGCGCGACCTTCTCGTCGAGGTGCTTCGGCAGGACGTAGACCTGGCCCGGCTGGTAGCTGTCGCTGCGCGTGAAGAGCTCGATCTGGGCGATCGTCTGGTTGGCGAAGCTGGAGCTCATGACGAAGCTGGGGTGGCCGGTGCCGCAGCCGAGGTTCACCAGCCGGCCCTTGGCAAGCAGGATGATCTTCTTGCCGTCAGGGAAGATGACGTGATCGACCTGCGGCTTGATCTCTTCCCACCGGTACTTCTCGATCGACGCGATGTCGATCTCGTTGTCGAAGTGGCCGATGTTGCAGACGATCGCCTGGTCCTTCATCGCCGCCATGTGCTCGTGGCGGATGACGCCCTTGTTGCCGGTGGTGGTGACGAAGATGTCGGCCTTGTCGGCGGCGTACTCCATCGTCACGACCTTGTAGCCTTCCATCGCCGCCTGCAGCGCGTTGATCGGGTCGATCTCGGTCACCCACACTTGCGCGCTCAAGGCGCGCAGCGCCTGTGCTGAGCCCTTGCCGACGTCGCCATAGCCGGCCACGCACGCGACCTTGCCGGCAATCATCACGTCGGTGGCGCGCTTGATGCCGTCGACCAGCGACTCGCGGCAACCATAGAGGTTGTCGAACTTGCTCTTGGTCACGCTGTCGTTGACGTTGATGGCGCGAAACAGCAGCGTGCCTTTCGCGCTCATCTCCTTCAGGCGGTGCACGCCGGTGGTCGTCTCCTCGGTCACGCCGATAATGCCGGCGCCCTTGCGCGTGTACCAGGTCGGGTCCTGCGCGAGCTTGGCCTTGATCGATGCGAACAGGCAGGTCTCTTCTTCGCTGGTCGGCTTGGCGATCACCGATGGATCGGTCTCGGCGCGCCGGCCCAGATGCATCAGCAGCGTCGCATCGCCGCCGTCCGGTGAGGCTCTCGCCCTTGTAGGCGAACACCGGAGTGCCCTTGGCGACCAGCGCCGCGGCGGCATGGTCCTGCGTCGAGAAGATGTTGCACGAGGCCCAGCGCACCTGCGCGCCGAGCGCCTGCAGCGTCTCCACGAGCACGGCGGTCTGGATCGTCATGTGCAGCGAACCGGTGACGCGGGCGCCGCGCAAAGGTTGCGTCTTCGCGAACTCTTCGCGAATCGCCATCAGGCCGGGCATTTCGGTTTCGGCGATGCGGATTTCCTTGCGGCCCCAATCGGCGAGCGACGGGTCGGCGATGGCGTGGTCGGCGGTGGATTTGAGAACAGCGTTCATGTCGGGCTCCAATCGATAAGGAACCCGCAGGACGTGCGAGGGTGGGGAGATTTCTCGGTACTCACCCACGAGGACACATCGTGCGGGTGAGCGCGGTTGCAAGTGCGGTTTCCGAGCCTGGGGCACAGGGTGTGCCTTGCAACGCTCCTCGGAAAGTGGGGCGATTGTAGACCAGCGCGGGTGGGCTGCACTCGTCACCGAAACACCGCCCCGCGAGGACCGGGCGGCTCAGCTTTTCTTGGAGGTTTTCGCAAAGAACTGCGTCGGCAGGTGCTGAACGGTCTCGCTGTCGCACTTGGGGCAGTGCAGGTGAGCGGCGTCATGCTCGGCAACATGCTCGACATGCTCGAAAACTTGGCCGCACTTCGAGCAACGGTATCGGTACGTAGGCATTGCGGTTCTCCGCGTTGAAAGGCCGGCGAGCATTGAATCTACTCCGCGCATGCGATCCCTCTCCAATCAAAAGCTCTCTTGCGAGTAGTTTGATTCCAGCGCCAGGCGGGCCGGGGCCACGAGTGCCGACTATGCTGAATTCATCGTGGACGTGCGCGACGGCTTCATTCAGGCGGTGGGCAACACACCGCTCGTCAAGCTGCGCAAGGCGTCGGAGCTGACCGGCTGCACGGTCCTCGGCAAGGCCGAGTTCATGAACCCCGGCGGGTCGGTCAAGGATCGCGCAGCGCTGTTCATCGTGCTCGACGCTGAAGCGCGCGGCGAGCTGAGACCGGGCGGCGTCATCGTCGAGGGCACCGCCGGCAACACCGGCATCGGCCTCGCGCTGGTGGGCAACGCTCGCGGCTATCGCACGGTGGTCGTGATCCCGCAGACGCAGAGCCAGGAGAAGAAGGATGCGCTGCGTCTGTGCGGCGCGCAGTTGCGTGAAGTGCCCGCGGCCCCGTACAGCGACCCGAACCACTACGTGCATGTGGCCGAGCGCCTCGCGGGCGAACTCGCACGCAGCGAACCGAACGGCGTCTTGTATGCGAACCAATGGGACAACCTGTCCAACCGGAACGGCCACGCCCGCTCGACCGGCCCCGAGATCTGGCGCCAGACCGATTGCAGCGTCGACGGCTTTGTTTGCGCGATCGGCACCGGCGGTACGCTGGCAGGCGTCGGCATGCATCTGAAGGAACGCAAGCCGGATGTTGTCATCGCCGCTGCCGACCCGATGGGTGCAGCGATGTATCACTACATCAAGCACGGCGAGTTGCGCGCCGAAGGCAGCTCGATCACCGAAGGCATCGGCCAGAGCCGCATTACGCGCAACCTCGAAGGTGCTGCCATCGACGACCCGTATCAGATCACCGACGACGAAGCGCTGACGGTGCTGTTCGATCTGCTGCGAGGAGAAGGCTTGTGCCTGGGCGGCTCGAGCGGCATCAACGTGGCCGGCGCGATCCGCCTGGCGCGCGACCTCGGCCCGGGCCACACGATCGTGACCATCCTTGCCGACGCTGGCGCGCGCTATCAGTCGAAGTTGTACAACCCGGCCTTCCTGCGCGAGAAGGGCCTGCCGGTTCCGGCGTGGCTCGAGTGAGCAGCGGTTTCGAAAACCTGCGCGCCTAGAATGACGCTCCCCAAGCTGCGAGGAGCCGTCATGAAAACACTGGTTGCGATCGCTGTCGTCGCATTTGCAGTTTCGCTTTCGGCGTGTCAAAAGGCGGCCGAGAAAACGATCGAAGCGCAGATGAAAGCCGGCGGTGCGCAGGACGCGAAAGTCGATCTGGCCACCGGCTCGGTGAAGGCCACGACGGTCGACAAGGACGGCAAGACGCAGACCTTCGAGATGGGCAGCGCATCGGCGATCACCGAAGCCGACATCGGCCTGCCGTTTTATCCGGGCGCCAAAGTGAGCCGCGAGTCGGGCATGAAGGTCACGACCAACGATGTGTCGAGCGCGATGGTGCCGCTGGAGACGACGGACCCCGTCGACAAAGTGGCCGACTTCTACCGGACGAAGCTGAAGGCGATGGCGAGCGGCAAGCAGATGATGGA
Organism: Betaproteobacteria bacterium; assembly: GCA_005882155.1. Taxonomy (GTDB): domain Bacteria; phylum Pseudomonadota; class Gammaproteobacteria; order Burkholderiales; family Burkholderiaceae_C; genus Albitalea. The sequence continues at coordinate 1,145 of VBCQ01000428.1, read as the reverse complement.
CATGAACCAGGGCGACGGGCACCTGCTGATGCTCAGCGACGAGGCCGCCGGCGAGACGTTCCAGGTCGTGGTGTCGGCCGGCAAGGACGGCAACCCGTCGACCGTGATGCTGCAACATCAGCACAAGAAGCGCAGCTGACGGTGCGGCAGCCGGCCGCTTGGCGCAGCATCGCCGGCGACGCTGCCGCGCGCTCGGTGCGCGGCGTGCTGACCGACATCGACGACACGCTGACCACCGGCGGCGCGATCACTGCCGATGCGCTCGATGCACTGTCGCGATTGCAGGCCGCCGGCATCGCCGTCATCGCAATCACCGGCCGGCCGATGGGCTGGAGCGAACCCTTTGCGCGCGACTGGCCGATCGCTGCGATCGTCGCCGAGAACGGCGCGGTCGCGCTGTTTCGCGACGGCGATCAGCTGACGATCGAGTACGCGCAGGACGCGGCCACGCGCGAGCGCAATGCCCAGCGCCTGCGTGACGCCGCAGCGCGCGTGCTGTGCGAGGTGCCCGGAGCGAGCCTCGCGCGCGACAGCGCCGGGCGCGTCACCGACATTGCGATCGACCACAGCGAGTTCGCGCGGCTCTCGCCATTGCAGATCGAGCAAGTGCTCGGCGTGATGAAGCGCGAAGGCATGCACGCGACGGTGAGTTCGATCCACATCAACGGCTGGTTCGGCGAGCACACCAAGCTCTCGGGCGCGCGTTGGATCGTGCAGCGGCTGCTCGCGCGCGAGCTCGATGCCGAGCTGGCGCAATGGGTCTATGTCGGCGACTCGACCAACGACCAACTGATGTTCGGCCACTTCCCGCTCAGCGTCGGCGTCGCCAACCTGCTGCGCTTCGCCGACCAGCTCACCGTCTGGCCGGCATACCTCACGCGTGGCGAGCGCGGCGCGGGCTTTGCCGAAGTCGCCGACGCATTGATCGCGGCGCGCTCATAGGCCGAGGAAGGCTCGCATGCGTTGCAGCTCGTCGTCGAGCGCGCTCTTGAACACGCGCTCGCGCGGTGCGCCGTCGACGTAGCCGAAACGGCTGACGAGCTTCGCGCCATCCACCGACAGGTTGGCCCAGCCGATGACGTCATCGCGCCACAACAGCGGCAACGCGTAGTAGCCGAGCTTGCGTTTCGCGGCCGGCGTGTAAG
>VBCQ01000426.1 GCA_005882155.1 Betaproteobacteria bacterium | reverse complement strand
TGCGACCGCATCGGCGGCTTGCGCACGCTGCTGCTCGGCTCGGTGCTGCAAGGCGTCGCGCTGCTGCTGTTCATTCCGTTCGACGGCCTCGTGTCGCTGTACGTCATCTCGGCATTGTTCGGGCTCTTTCAAGGCGGCATCGTGCCGAGCTACGCGATCATCGTGCGCGAGCATTTCCCGCCTGCGGAAGCGGGTGCGCGGGTGGGCACCGTGCTGATGGCGACGTTGTTCGGCATGGCGCTGGGCGGCTGGATGTCAGGCAAGGTGTTCGACCTGACTGGCTCGTATCACGCCGCATTCATCAACGGCCTCGGCTGGAACTTGCTGAACCTGACGATTGCGCTGGTGCTGCTCAGCCGGGTACGCGGCATGCATCGGCGCAGCGGCGCGGTGCACAGCGTCGGCTAACTGGCCGCGACACTCCCTTGACGATGAGCCAAAGCGCCAGAAGCAATTGGCTCACGCCCAACGGCGCGAGCAGGAGAAACACGATCCCTTGCCCGAACAGCGGCATGGCGACCGCCGCCAGCTGAAGCACCACCGCCACCAAGCCAAATGCAGCGAGTGCACGCGGAATCAGCGCGAACCGGTACAGCGCCGCGTAGAAAACGAAGAGCATGCTCCCGGCGACGAGAAGACCGACGTAATGCGCCACCGACCATTTGCACGAGGATCAGCACGCCAATGATTCGAGTGGCGCGGCGTGCGGAATCCATGTTTCAGCCTCTGTTGTCGCGGCGATAGAGAAAGGCCACGACGGCCCCGAGAACCAGCAGCAGCACGCCGTCGCAGACGATTTGCTTGACCACCACGGCGCCCGGCATCGGCTGGACGACGTAATAAATCATGTAGGTCGGCACGATCGTCAGCAGCGCAATAACGAAGCCGAACCGCAGACCCTGGCCGAGCCACGGCCTGGCCTCGACGCCGCGCGAATAGATCCACACGAATGCACCCGACATGATCACGTGGGCGAGGATCATCCACGGCATGTATTGCTGGGCGTCGGCTTCGGGGCGGAACAAGTTCGCGAGCTTCGTGTAGTCGGCATTCAGCAGCACGCCATGCACGACGAAGCTGCCGACCATCCAGACGATGAAAATGACAGGCCAGGCGATCAGAAATTTCTTGTTCATGTCAGTTGTCCTTTGGAATGTTCGCGGAACGCCGCCGGCGTGCGAGCCGAGCGGCAACGGCACTGAGCAGCCCTCGCGACCGCACGAACGTCGGCCGTTCAAATGTATTTGACCTTCCGCATCCAGGCCAGTACGACCCCCAAACCGACGGCACGCCGCAGCGCGAAAATGCGGCCATGCCGATTCCGCCTGCCTACACGATCGCGGTTCGCGCGCTGTGCGAGTTCGCTGCCAAAGTCGGCGACCTCGACTTGCGCTTCACGCCATCGCCGAGCTCGCAGGAAGGCGTCGCCGGCCACAGAACCGTCGCGGCCCGCCGCAGCGCGAGCTATCGCGCCGAGCTCGCGCTCTGCGGTGCGTACAAGCACCTGCTCGTGCGCGGGCGTGCCGACGGCTACGACGCCGAGCGCCAATTGCTCGAAGAGGTCAAGACGTTCAAGGGCGACCTCGATCGCATGCCGGCGAATCACCGCGAGCTGCATTGGGCGCAGGCGAAGGTCTACGGATCGATGCTCTGCCAGCAGCTCGAGCTGCCGGAGTTGACGCTGTCGCTCGTCTACTTCGACATTTCGCGCCAGACCGAGACCTCGCTGACGCAGCACCACACCGCGCTGCAGCTGCAGCAATTCTTCGAGACGCTGTGCGAGCAATTTCTGCGCTGGGCCGATCGCGAGATCGCGCATCGTTCGCAGCGAGATCAGGCGTTGACGCCATTGCGTTTTCCGCACGCCGCGTTTCGCACCGGCCAGCGCCAATTGGCCGAATCGGTGTATCGAGCCGCTCGCCACGGCCGCTGCCTGATGGCCCAGGCGCCAACCGGTATCGGCAAAACCATCGGCACGATTTTCCCGCTGCTCAAGGCCTGCCCTGATCAAGCGCTCGACAAGATCTTCTTTCTCAGCGCCAAAGGCTCGGGCCGAGCGTTGGCGCTCGACGCGATCGACGCGATCCGCCGCAGCGCGCCGGCGCTGCCGCTGCGCGTCGTCGAGCTGGTCGCGCGCGAAAAATCGTGCGAACACCCCGACAAGGCATGCCACGGCGAATCGTGCCCGCTCGCTCGCGGCTTCTACGACCGGCTGCCGCGAGCGCGCGACGCCGCGGTCGCGCGCGAATCGCTGACCCGCGAATCACTGCGCGAGGTCGCGCTCGAGCATCAGGTCTGCCCGTATTACTTGGGTCAGGAAATGGTTCGATGGGCCGATGTCGTCGTCGGCGACTACAACTACTACTTCGACGGCAGCGCGCTGCTGCATGCGCTGACGGTCGCGAATCAATGGCGAGTCGCCGTGCTCGTCGACGAAGCGCACAACCTCGTCGAGCGCGCACGCTCGATGTACAGCAGCGAGCTGTCGCAGCAAGAATTTCGCCGCGTGCGTGCTTCGGCACCGACCGCGCTGAAGAAGCCGCTCGGGCGCGTGCATCGTGCGTGGAACGCGTTGGTGAAGGACCAGCTCGATGCGTACCAGGTGCACACCGAGCTGCCGAACAAATTCATCGCAGCGCTGCAAGACGCGACGCTTGCCGTAAGCGAGCTGCTCGCCGAGCAACCGGTCGGCATCGACAGCGCATTGCTGAACTTCTATTTCGACGCGCTGCAATTCAGCCGCCTCGTCGAATCGTTCGGCGACCATTCGCTGTTCGACGTGACGCTGGAGCGCGGCTCGCGGCTTTGCATCCGCAACCTGATCCCGGCGCCGTTTCTGAAGCCGCGCTACGCCGCGGCGCGCTCGACCGTGCTGTTCTCGGCAACGCTCGCGCCGCAGCGCTTCTATGCCGACACACTCGGGCTTCCCGACGACACCGCATGGCTCGACGTCGAGCCCGCGTTCAAGGCCGAGCAGCTGTCGGTTCGCATCGTGCGCAATGTGTCGACGCGCTATCGGCACCGCAGCGGCTCGCTCGCGCCGATTGCGCAATTGATGGCCGCGCATTACGAAGCGCAGCCCGGCAACTACCTCGCGTTCTTCAGCAGCTTCGATTACCTGGAGCAGGTCGCTGCGGTCTTGTCCACCGAGCACCCGCAAGTGCCGATGTGGTCGCAGACGCGACGGATGACAGACTCCGATCGCGCGCAGTTCCTCGCCCGCTTCACGAGCGAGAGCCGAGGCATCGGCTTCGCGGTGCTCGGTGGCTCGTTCGCCGAGGGCATCGACTTGCCGGGCGAGCGCCTGATCGGCGCCTTCATCGCGACGCTCGGTCTGCCGCAGTTCAACCCGATCAACGAAGAACTGCGTCGCCGCATGGACGCCGCGTTCGGTGCCGGCGACGACTACACCTATTTGTTCCCCGGTATCCGCAAGGTCGTGCAGGCTGCCGGCCGCGAGATCCGCACGCCGTCGGACCGCGGCAGCGTTCACCTCATCGACGATCGCTTCGGCCGCGCCGACGTGCTGCGCCTGTTGCCGCGCTGGTGGCGCGTTGAGTTCGAGCCGCCCGCTCGCCGTTCTCTCTAGGCCAATGCGGAGATCCTCGCCGCCCGCTCTGCGCGCGGCGACAGCGCGCCGTCGATGCTCGCCTGCGCCGGAAAGCTCATCACCCACGCGAGCCAGCGCCATGCGCTCGGGTTGTGCTTGATGATGTCGAGCCAGCCATGCAGCTGCGCACGCCTGAAATTGCGGTGCCGGTCACGCTGCTTCAGGTCGTACATGTGGTGCACCGCGTGGGTGATCTCGTGCAGCGCGACGATCGCGAGGTTCGATCCG
>VBCQ01000425.1 GCA_005882155.1 Betaproteobacteria bacterium | reverse complement strand
GTAGAAGTTGTTGATTTGCACGTAGCTGTCGGGGCGCACCGGGTGCGCCATCGGGCCCGCGTCTTCGGAGAACTGAGCCTGACGCAGCACGCGCACGTCGTCGATGCGCTTGACCGCGCGCGCCGACGCGCTGCCTGCCATGTCCATGCTGAATTCCTGATCGCGAAAGACGGTCAGGCCTTCCTTCAGGCTCAGCTGGAACCAGTCGCGGCAGGTGATGCGGTTGCCGGTCCAGTTGTGAAAGTATTCGTGGCCGACGACGCTTTCGATCGCGATGTAGTCGGCGTCGGTCGCGGTCGCGGGGTTGGCCAGAACGAACTTCGTGTTGAAGATGTTCAGGCCCTTGTTCTCCATCGCGCCCATGTTGAAGTCGCCGACCGCGACGATCATGAAGCGCTCGAGATCGAGCGGCAGCTTGAAGCGCGCCTCGTCCCAGACCACGCTTGCGATCAGCGAGTTCATCGCGTGCTCGGTCTTGTCGAGGTCGCCGCGCCGCACGTAGACCTGCAGCCGATGGTCCTTGCCCGAGCGGGTGCGCACCCATTGCTCGCGCGCGACGAGGTCGGCCGCGACGAGCGCGAACAGATAGCTCGGCTTCGGGAACGGGTCGTGCCACTTCGCGAAGTGGCGCCCGTTGTCGAGATCGCCCTGTTCGACGAGGTTGCCGTTGGACAGCAGCACCGGATACGCGACCTTGCTGGCACGCAGGGTCACGGTGTAGACCGCCATCACATCGGGCCGGTAGAGGAAGTAGGTGATGCGGCGGAATCCCTCCGCCTCGCACTGCGTGAAGAAGCCGCCGCCCGACGTGTACAGGCCCGACAGCTGGGTGTTCTTCTCGGGCGCGCAAGTGTTGCGGATCTCGAGCATGAACGGCCCCGGCGGCACGCCTTGCAGCGAGTCGATGACGAGCATGCCGTCTTCATGCCTGAACGACACCGACTCGCCGTTGACGAGCACGCGCGTCAGGTTCAGCTCGGCGCCATGCAGCTTCAGCGGCTGCGCCGGCACATCGACATTGCGTTCGAGCTGCATGCGGCTGATCACCAGCGTCTTCGCCGGGTCGAGATCGAACGTCAGGTCGACGCTGCGGATCCAGAACGCCGGCGCGGTGTAATCCTCGCGGCGGATCAGGGGGGCAATGCCTTCACGCATGGGATGTCTCCTTCTTGTGTGCGACGTTCAGAAGCTCAGACGCCTTGTTTGAGACTCGCTTCGATGAACGTATCGAGGTCGCCGTCCAGAACCTTCTGGGTATTCGAGATCTCGACGTTGGTTCGCAAGTCCTTGATGCGGCTCTGGTCCAGCACATACGAGCGTATCTGGTGGCCCCAACCCACGTCGGTCTTGCTGTCTTCGAGCTTTTGCTGCTCGGCCATGCGCTTGCGCATCTCGTGCTCGAACAAGCGCGAGCGCAGCATCTGCCAGGCCTCGTCGCGGTTGCGGTGCTGCGATCGGTCGTTCTGGCATTGCACGACGATGCCGGTCGGGATGTGCGTGAGGCGCACCGCAGAGTCGGTCTTGTTGATGTGCTGGCCGCCCGCGCCCGACGCGCGGAACGTGTCGGTGCGGACGTCTGCAGGGTTGATGTCGATCTCGATCGAGTCGTCGACCTCGGGGTAGACGAAGACGCTCGCGAATGAGGTGTGGCGCCCGCCGGCCGAATCGAACGGGCTTTTGCGAACCAGGCGGTGCACGCCGGTCTCGGTGCGCAACATGCCGAACGCGTAATCGCCTTCGAGCTTGATCGTCGCGCTGCGAATACCGGCCACGTCGCCCTCGGTCTCTTCCATCACCTCGGTCTTGAAGCCCTTGCGCTCGGCGTACTTCAAGTACTGGCGCAGCAGCATGCTGGCCCAGTCGCAGGCTTCGGTACCGCCGGCGCCGGCCTGGATGTCGAGGAAGCAGTTGCTCGGGTCGGCCGGGTTGTTGAACATGCGGCGGAACTCGAGGTCCTTGACGATGGCGTCGAGCTTGGCCGCCTCGGCTTCGATCGCACGCAATCCGTCGAAGTCGGCATCGGCCTTCGACATGTCGTACAGCTCGGTGTTGTCGGCGAGGTTGCTGGTCAGGTGGTCGACGGTCTCGACCACGCCTTCGAGCAGCTTCTTCTCTCGCCCCAGATCCTGGGCCCGCTTGGGCTCGTTCCAGACGTTCGGATTTTCGAGTGCGGCGTTGACTTCGTTCAGCCGCAGCGCTTTGCGGTCGTAGTCAAAGATACCCCCGGAGGTCGAGCGTGCGCTGGGTCAGATCGGCGAGCCGGTTGCCGATGGCATTGATGTGTTCGACGTCCATGACTGCGTGTCCATTTGTAGAGGGGGCGAATTTTCGCATGCGCTTGATGCACCCCAAATGAAGCCGTGATCTTGTTCCTGAACAAGGGTTTCTCCGAAGGGGGCTGGCCCAAGTCGGGCCGAGTTTGTCAGGCACGTGTAAGGCGCCGAAAACGAAAGTCAGGCTCATGTCAGAACCGGGTGTTCGATGCTGCTGATCGTGTCGTCGGCGAAGCTGATCGTCGAGATCGCGCTGATGGCGTTGGCGGGCCAGTTCGTCCTCGGCGTGCTGGCCGGCTCGCGTCGCGAGACCAATTTTTTCTACAAGCTGCTCACCGTGCTGACGAACCCGTTCGTCAAGGGATTGCGGCTCATCACGCCGCGGGTCGTCATCGACCGCCACATTCCGCTCGCCACCTTTGTTGTGCTGGCGATGGTGTGGGTGATCGTGACGCTCACCAAGATCAATCTGTGCATCCAAATCGGAATCGATCAATGTCGATGAACGCTGCGCGTTTCGATTACTGGCGGCTCAAGCTGCGCGCGATCGCGTGGCTGGTGCTCAATCGCCATCGCGCGGCCGAAGCGGTGTTCGACGCGATGCTGTCGCGCTGGCCCGACGACGCGTACGCGCTCGCCAGTCGCTCGCACCTGCGGGCCCAGCGCGGCGCGCGCGAGGCGGCGATCGGCGACGGCCAGGCACTCGTTGCCGCGCACCCGCAGCGCAGCGCCCGCCACTGGTTCAACCTCGCGTTCATGCTGGAACAAGCGGACCGGCTCGACGAGGCCGAGAAAGCGTTTCGTCAATCTGTGGCGTTGAGCCCCGAGCTCGACCGCGCGTGGTACGGCCTCGGCCTCACGCTGATCCGTCTGCAGCGCTACGACGAGGCAGTGGTCGCGCTCAAGCGCAACACCGAGCTGCAACCGATGAGCCCCTACGGCTGGTATCAGCTCGCGCGGGTGCAAGTGGATCGTCACGATACTGAAGAGGCGCGCCGAATCATCGCGCACCTCAAGAGCTTCGAGCCGAAGGTCGCCGCGCAACTCGAGCGCGAGACCGGATTGGCAGCGTAAGAGACCGCGTTGGGCGGGGGAAGTGGCACCGGGGCGTTCCCCGGAGAGGCAACGTTGGAGGGTAAGCGATGCAACTCAGTGAGAGACACCACCAATACTGGCGGAGGAACCTGCGGATCACCGGGATTCTTCTGGTCGTCTGGTTCATCGTGACGTTCGTCGTCGGGTTCTACGCCCGCGAGCTGAGCTTCACGTTTTTCGGCTGGCCGTTCAGCTTCTGGGTCGCATCCCAGGGCGCGCTGATCGTCTACGTGATCATCATCGGCTACTACGCCTGGTACATGAACCGCCTGGACAAAGAGTTCGGCGTTTCCGAGGAGGAATGACATGGCTGGCCAAACCAAAACCATAGACACGCGCATCAGCAGCGCGCCGGTGAACAAGCACGCCTTCCGCCAGTCGCTCAACAAGGTCTACTCCTGGTACACCGGCGGCTTCATTGCCTTCGTTCTGACGCTCGCGCTGCTCGAGCAGATGGGCCTGCCCAAGGCCTGGATCGGCTACGTCTTCCTGTTCGCGACGGTGGGCTTGTATGCCGGTATCGGCATCATGAGCCGCACCACCGATGCGGCGGAGTACTACGTGGCCGGACGCCGTGTGCCGGCGTTCTACAACGGCATGGCGACCGGCGCCGACTGGATGAGCGCAGCGTCGTTCATCGGCATGGCCGGCACGCTCTATCTCACCGGCTACGACGGACTCGCGTTCATTCTCGGCTGGACCGGCGGCTACTGCCTGGTCGCGCTGTTCCTCGCGCCTTACCTGCGCAAGTTCGGCCAGTTCACGATTCCCGACTTCCTCGGTGCGCGCTATGAAGGCAACCTGCCGCGCTTCCTCGGCATCGTCGCGGCCATCCTGTGCTCGTTTACTTACGTGGTGGCGCAGATCTACGGTGTGGGCCTGATCACCGCGCGGCTGTCGGGGCTCGCGTTCGAGGTCGGCGTCTTCGTCGGCCTGGGCGGCATTCTGGTGTGCTCGTTCCTCGGCGGCATGCGCGCAGTCACCTGGACCCAGGTCGCGCAGTACGTGATCCTGATCATTGCCTACCTGACGCCGGTGGTCTGGCTGTCGATCAAGCAGACCAGCGTCCCGATCCCGCAGGCGGTCTACGGCTACCAGCTCGAGAAGGTCAGCGCGCGCGAAAAGCAGCTGCTCGCTGACCCCAAGGAAAAGGAAGTCATCGCCGCGTTCAAGGCGAGGGCGGCCGAGTTCGACGCCAAGCTGAAGGACATCCCGGGCTCGCTCGCGGCCGACCGCGCGGCGACCGAGAAGAAGCTCGACGACCTGAAGGCGGCGAATGCGCCGACGGTCGAGATCCAGGCGACCGAGAAGGCGCTCGCCGCGATGCCGAAGACCGAGGCCGAAGCAAGGAAGGCATGGACGGCGGCGAAGGCGGCGAACGAGGCGCGGGCCAAGCCGCTGGCCGGCATGCAGCCGCACGCCCAGCAGTTCGCCGGCGACCCGAACGGCGACGAGAAGGCGCAAAAGGCTTACGACGTGTCGCGCCGCAACTTCCTCGCTCTCGTGTTCTGCCTGATGGTCGGCACGGCAGCGTTGCCGCACATCCTGATGCGCTACTACACGACGCCGTCGGTGAAGGAGGCGCGCGAGTCGGTGACCTGGTCGCTGTTCTTCATCTTCCTGCTCTACTTCACGGCGCCGGCGCTCGCGGTGCTCGTCAAGTACGAAGTGTTCAACGTGCTCGTGGGCACGCCGTTCGATCACTTGCCGGCCTGGATCACCAACTGGCAGAAGGTCGACCCGACCTTGCTGTCGGTCACCGACATCAACCATGATGGCATCTTCCAGCTCGGCGAGATGAAGATCGGCGGCGACATCGTCGTGCTCGCCACGCCCGAGATCGGCGGCCTGCCGTACGTGGTGTCGGGCCTGGTGGCCGCCGGTGGCCTCGCGGCGGCGCTGTCGACCGCCGACGGCCTGCTGCTGACGATCGCCAACGCGCTGTCGCACGACCTGTACTACAAGATGATCGACCCGAACGCCTCCACGGCGCGCCGGGTGACGATCTCCAAGGCCTTGCTGCTGGTCGTCGCGCTGGTGGCGGCGATGGTCGCGGTGCAGAAGCCGGCGGACATCCTGTTCCTCGTCTCTGCAGCATTCTCGTTCGCCGCGGCGGCGTTCTTCCCGCCGCTGGTGCTCGGCGTGTTCTGGAAGCGCGCCAACATGTGGGGCGCGTCGATCGGCATGATCGCCGGACTCGGCGTGACCTTCTACTACATGATGATGAACCAGCCCTGGCTGCGCGGCGTGTTCGGCGTCACCTCGCCGGTCGACCTGTGGTGGGGCATCCAGCCGATTTCGGCCGGCCTGTTCGGCGTGCCGATCGGTATCGCGACGATCATCATCGTCAGCCTGATCACGCCGTGGCCGCGCAAGGACACGCAGGAACTGGTAGAGCATGTGCGCTACCCCGACCTGAGACTTGCCAAGGCTTGACACTCCTCCGGAGCCGCCCTTGTGGGGGCGGTTCTTTCAAGGCCTCGCTCTCGCAGCGGGGCCTTTTTGTTTGGGGGCGGCAAGATCACAATGCCTTGAAGCTCTGGGGGCATCGATGTTGCTGCGTGCCTTTCGTATTGCCATCGCATTCGTGCTCGGTCTGGCCTCGTGGGCCGCGCAGGCCGCGCCGGTCGTCGTGCTGAAAGTACAGGACGCCATCGGCCCGGCCAGCGCCGACTACATGTTGCGTGGCATGGCCAAGGCGCATGAGCGCGGCGCCAAGCTGGTGGTGATCGAGATCGACACGCCGGGCGGGCTCGACACGTCGATGCGGACGATCATCCAAGCGATCCTCGCCTCGCCGGTGCCGATCGCCGTCTACGTGAGTCCCGAAGGCTCGCGCGCGGCGAGCGCCGGCACCTACATCCTCTACGCGGCGCACATCGCCGCGATGGCGCCGGCAACGACGCTCGGCGCGGCGACGCCGGTCGCGATCGGCCTGCCCGGCAACGAACGCAAGCCCGAGGAGAAGCCGCCCGCCAAAGCGGCCAGCGAAGCATCGGCGCCGGCCGCGCTCGGCGACGCCATGACCGCCAAGCAGATCCACGACGCGGCCGCGTTCATCCGCGGACTCGCGCAGCAGCGCGGCCGCAATGCGCAGTGGGCCGAGCGCGCGGTGCGCGAAGCGGTCAGCCTGACGGCAGACGAAGCGCTGCGCGACAAGGTGATCGACGTCGTCGCGCGCGACGTGCCCGACCTGCTCGCGAAGATCGACGGCAAGACCGTGCACATGCAGTCCGGCGAGTTGAAGCTGCAGACGCGTGGCCTCGCGCACGAGGTCGTGCTGCCCGACTGGCGGCAGCGCTTGCTGTCGGCCATCGGCCACCCGAGCGTCGCGCTGATCCTGATGATGATCGGCATCTACGGCCTCATCTTCGAGTTCTCGTCGCCCGGCTTCGGCGTGGCGGGCGTCACCGGTGCGATTTGCTTGCTGCTCGCGCTGTTCGCGCTGCAGATGCTGCCGGTCAACTACGTCGGCCTCGCGCTGATCCTGCTCGGGCTCGGGCTGCTCGCGGCCGAGGTTCACTTGTCGGCGTTCGGCGTGCTCGGCGTCGGCGGCATCGTCGCGTTCGTCGCCGGCGCGATCCTGCTGTTCGACAGCGACGTGCCGGGCTTCGGTGCGCCGCTGCCGCTGATCTTCGGCCTCGCCGCGAGCTCGGCGCTGGTGATCTTCATGACCGCGAGCATGGCGCTGCGTGCGCGCCGCCGGCCGGTCGTGAGCGGTCGCGACGACATGGTCGGCGCGCGCGGCGTCGTCTCCGAAGTCGACGGCGCCGAGGCCTGGGCGATGGTGCAGGGCGAGCGCTGGCGCGTCTCGAGCAGCGAGCCGCTGCAGCCCGGGCAGGCGATCCGCGTGCTCGGCGTGCATGGCTTGACGCTGGAGGCCCGCATCGACCACGATGCAGCATCGAAAGGACACCCATCATGATTCTCGACTTCGTCAACATGGGGCTCGGCAGCGTGCTGTTGCTGCTGATGCTGCTGATCTTCAGCGCTTTACGCATCCTGCGCGAATACGAGCGCGGCGTCGTGTTCCAGCTCGGCCGCTTCTGGAAGGTCAAGGGTCCGGGTCTCGTGCTCGTGATCCCGGGCATTCAGCAGATGGTGCGCGTCGACCTGCGCGTCGTCACGCTCGACGTGCCGCCGCAAGACGTGATCTCGCGCGACAACGTGTCGGTGAAGGTCAACGCGGTCGTGTTCTTCCGCGTCGTCGACCCGCAGCGCGCGATCATCCAGGTCGAAAACTTCCTGATGGCGACGAGCCAGCTCGCGCAGACGACCTTGCGCGTCGTCCTCGGCAAGCACGAGCTCGACGAGATGCTCGCCGAGCGCGAGCGGCGCGCCAAGGTGATCCACGCCGATGGCGAGAAGCAGGCCGCGGCGGCATTGCTCGAAGCCGCGCGCATGCTGTCGCTTCAGCCCGAGGCGATGCAGCTGCGCTATCTGCAGACGATGACCCAGGTGGCCGGCGATCGCGCGTCGACGCTCGTGTTCCCGCTGCCGATGGACTTGCTCGGCCCGCTGCTGACGCGGGTCGCGAAGGCAAGCGAAGGCAAGTCATGACCCACCGCCCGGTGCAAACGCAGCGCCTGGTGGCGCTGTTCGTGCTCGGCTGTCTGCTGTTCAGCTACCCGCTGCTGGCGCTGTTCAACACCGGCGGCACCTGGTTCGGCATCCCGGTGCTGTACGCGTATCTGTTCGGCGTGTGGGCTGCGCTGATCGCGCTGATGATCGTCGTCGTCGAACGCTGGACTTGAATCGTGCTGCTCGGCGGCGTCATCCTCCTGACCTCGTTCGCCTACCTCGGCATCCTCTTCGCCATTGCCTACTACGGCGACAAGCGCGCCGACGCCGGCCGCTCGATCATCGCCAACCCGTACATCTACGCGCTGTCGATGGCGGTCTACGCGACCTCGTGGACCTTCTACGGCAGCGTCGGACGCGCGGCGGCGAGCGGTGTCGGCTTTCTGCCGATCTACCTCGGGCCGACCTTGATGGCGGCGCTGTGGTGGCTGATGCTGCGCAAGATGATCCGCATCAGCAAGGTCAACCGCATCACCTCGATCGCCGACTTCATCGCCGCGCGTTACGGCAAGAGCAGCCTGCTCGGCGGCCTCGTGACGGTGATCGCAGTCGTCGGCATCGTGCCGTACATCGCGCTGCAGCTGAAGGCGGTGTCGAACAGCTTCATCCTGCTGCTGCAGTACCCCGAGATCGTGATGCCGGCGCGCACGCACGCGGTCGGCATGCTGCAGGACACGGCGCTGTACGTCGCGCTGCTGCTCGCCGCGTTCACGCTGCTGTTCGGCACCCGCCACCTCGACGCGACCGAGCGCCACGAAGGCATGGTCGCGGCGATCGCGTTCGAGTCGATCGTCAAGCTGCTCGCCTTCCTCGCGGTCGGCGTGTTCGTCACCTTCGGCCTGTACGGCGGCTTTGCCGACCTGTTCGCGCGTGCCGCGCAATTGCCGAACATCGAGCAGCTGCTGAGCCTCGGCGGCAAGGCCGGCACTTACGGCTCGTGGGCCTCGCTCGTGTTTTTGTCGATGCTGTCGATCCTCTTCCTGCCGCGCCAGTTCCAGATCAGCGTGGTTGAGAACGTCAACGAGAACCATGTGTCGAAAGCGATCTGGCTGTTTCCGGCCTACCTCCTCGCGATCAACATCTTCGTGCTGCCGATCACCTTCGCCGGACTGATGCAGTTCGCGCCCGGCCAGGTCGACGCCGACACCTTCGTGCTCAGCCTGCCGATGGTGCATCGGCGCGAAGCGCTTGCGCTGCTCGTCTTCATCGGCGGGCTGTCGGCAGCCACCGGCATGGTGATCGTCGAGACGATCGCGCTGTCGACGATGATCTGCAACGACCTCGTGATGCCGGTGCTGCTGCGCTCCAGGCGGCTCGCCTTGTCGCGGCGCACCGACCTGTCGGGTCTGCTGCTCGGCATACGGCGCGGCGCGATCGTGCTGCTGATGATGCTCGGCTACGCCTACTACCGGGCCGCCGGCGAAGCCTATGCGCTGGTGTCTATCGGCCTCGTGTCGTTCGCCGCGGTCGCGCAGTTCGCGCCGGCGATGCTTGGCGGCATGTACTGGCGCCAGGGCACGCGCGCCGGCGCGCTCACCGGCTTATCGCTCGGCTTCATCGTCTGGGCCTACACCTTGCTGCTGCCGTCGTTCGCGAAGTCGGGCTGGCTGCCGATCTCGTTCATCCAGCACGGGCCGTTCGGCATCGAACTCTTGAAGCCGCTACAGCTGTTCGGCCTCACCGGCCTGGACGACATCAGCCATTCGATGTTCTGGAGCATGCTCGCCAACGTCGGCGGCTACGTCGGCGTGTCGCTGCTTGGCTCGCAGAACATTCGCGAGCATGCACAGGCGCTGCTTTTCGTCGACGTGTTCAAGATGGCGAGCCGCAGCTCGAGCCTGTGGCGCGGCAGCGCGTCGGTGCAGGAAGTGATGACGCTCATCGGCCGCTTTCTCGGCCCGGTGCGTGCCGAAGAGGCCTTCGCCGGCTACGCGGCGCAGTGCGGCGTGAAGACGATCGCCGCGCTCGAGCCCGACGCCGCCCTCGTGCACTTCGCCGAGAACCTGCTCGCCGGCACGATCGGCGCGGCGTCGGCGCGGGTGATGCTCGCGTCGGTCGCGAAAGAAGAGCCGCTCGGCATGGACGAAGTGCTCAACATTCTCGACGAAGCATCCCAAGTCATCGCCTACAGCCACCAGCTCGAGCAGAAGTCGCGCGAGCTCGAGGCCGCCACGGCAGAATTGCGCGCGGCCAATGAGCGGCTGAAAGAGCTCGACCGCATGAAGGACGACTTCATCTCGACGGTGACGCACGAGCTGCGCACGCCGCTCACGTCGATCCGCGCGTTCTCCGAGATCCTGCACGACAACCCGGCGATGGACGCCGACAAGCGCGCCCAGTTCATCCTCATCATCGTCAAGGAGAGCGAGCGGCTGACGCGCATGATCAACCAGGTGCTCGACCTCGCCAAGCTCGAGTCGGGCAGCGCCGAATGGCATGCCGTCGAGCTCGACCTGAAGGACGTGATCGAAGACGCGGTGTCGACGACGAGCCAGCTGCTGCGCGAGAACGGCGTCGCGCTCACGCTCGAGCTGCCGCGCGGCGTGCCGCCAGTGCATGCCGACCGCGATCGGCTGATGCAGGTGATGCTCAACCTGATCTCCAACGCGGTGAAGTTCTGCGACCGCCGTGCCGGCCGCATCGGAATCGTGCTGCGCGTGCTGCCCGAGGCGCTGCAGGTCGACGTTCGCGACAACGGCATCGGCATCGCGGCGAGCGACCACGAAATCATCTTCGAGAAGTTTCGCCAAGTCGGCGACACGCTGACCGACAAGCCGCAAGGCACCGGCCTCGGGCTGCCGATCAGCCGCCAAATCATCGCGCACTTCGGCGGCACGCTGTGGGTTCGCAGCGCGCTCGGGCAGGGCGCGACCTTCTCGTTCACCTTGCCGCTGGGTCCAGCGCGCACGACGCCGGAACCGGCGCCGCTGCAGGAAACCGAGGCCTCTTCATGAGCAAGACTGTGCTGATCGCCGATGACGAGGAGAACATCGTCATTTCGCTCGAATACCTGCTGCAACGCGACGGCTACGAGGTGCAGGTCGCGCGCAATGGGCAAGAGGCGCTCGACGCGATCGCGCGCCACGCGCCCGACCTCGTGCTGCTCGACGTGATGCTGCCGCGCGTGTCGGGCTTTGATGTCTGTCAGAAGATTCGCGAGAACCCGGCGTGGCAAGGCGTGCGCGTGATCATGCTGACGGCCAAGGGCCGCGACGTCGAGATGAACAAGGGCTATGCGCTCGGCGCCGATGCCTACATCACCAAGCCGTTCTCGACCAAGGAACTGCTGGCGCAAATCCGCAGCCAGCTCCAAGGCACCTAGCCCGATGCGTGCCCGATTCGCACTCTGGCTGGCTCTGCTGTACGGCTTCGTCATTGGGCTCTTCGCAATCGCCGGCGTTGCGCTGTGGGCCGCGCTCGACCCGCCGCAGCGCGATGCGTTCCGCGCGATGCTGGCCGAGCGCGCGATCCTGCTCGCGACGCTCGCCTTTCTGCTGCTGTTCCTGCTCGGCGCTGTGCTTCAGTGGTGGATGTCGGCCTACCCGGGCGCCGCGCTGCGCCTCGCAGAAGAGGTCAGCCTCATTCACACGACAAACCCGGATCATCGCGTCGCACTTATCGGCATGGCCGAGATGCGCCAGCTCGCTGTAGCGATCAATGGCCTGGCCGAGGCGCACAACGCACTGCGGCGCGACGTCGAGGCGCGCGTTGAAGAGTCGCACGCGCATCTCGAGCAAGAGAAGAACCGGCTCGCCGCATTGATGTCCGAGCTCGCGCAAAGCGTGCTCGTGTGCAACGCCGAGGGCCGCATCCTGCTCTACAACACGCGTGCCACGCATCTGCTGGCGCGTGACACCTCGGGTCTCGGCGGCACCCCGGTCGGGCTCGGCCGATCCGTGTTCGGCATCCTCGACAAGAGTCTCATCGTCCACGCGCTCGACCAGATTCGGCGCAGGATCGAGCAAGGCAGCACCGACCCTGTCGCGCAGTTCGTCACCGCACGTGAAGGGCAGCTGTTGCGCGTGCAGACGGCGCCGGTGCTCGACCCGGCGCGCGGCATCGGAGGCTTCGTG
>VBCQ01000091.1 GCA_005882155.1 Betaproteobacteria bacterium | reverse complement strand
TGCGCGGCGGCGATCAGCGCAGCGATCTTCGGCGTCGCGGCTTTCGCATCCTTGGCCCAGCCGCCGGTCTCGCGGATGTTGACGAAGCGGATCGGCCGCTCTTGCACGCTCGGCGCGCCTTCGGTCTCGGCGTTGAGCTCGACGAAGAGACGGCTCTCCTGCGTGCAGGCGACGAGGAGATCTTCGCCGCTTTTGGCCGCGCGCTGGAACGCTGCGGCCTCGCGCCGGCACAGGGTCGTGTGAAGCGTTTGCAGCCCGTCGGACGCGTCAGCGCCGAGGGCCTTCGTCAGTGCCGACTGGTCCAGCGGCATCGTCTTGTTGCAATCGCAAATCAGTGTCTTCATCGGCGGATACTTCAGGTTCAGACGGCGACTGTGACAGCGCGCTTGGCGCTTCGCCATCAGGGGATGCCTTGGCCTCGGCTTCGTGATCGAAGAGGCCGAGGAAGGCCGATTGCGTCATGCGTCGCAGCATCGACTCAGGAATCGGGTCGGGCCGACCGTAGTCGTCGATGTAGGTGTCGAGCCCATCCATCACGTTGAAGTGCGGGTCGCTGAACAGCTTCTTCATCGCGGCGCGCTTGACGCCGTCCATCGTGGGCGGTGGAGGGTCTTCGGCGGACGGCGCAGGCCCCTCAGCCTCAATCGCTCTCCCCGGAGGGGCGAGGGAGGAAGTCAACTCCCTCTCCCCCGCGGGGAGAGGGGTGGGGTGAGGGCTGGTGGGAGGCACTTCGACAGGAGCAACCCCCTGCTTCACCTCCACCTTCCGTCGCGACCACCGACTCAAGAATCCTTCGTCGCTCATCGTCCACTCACTTGCGCTCGCCCGGCGGCAAGAACGACGCCGGACGCTTGCGCTTCTTCGGCTCCGGCACGTAATGCGCGTCGGTATACGCCTGCAGCCACGCGATCAATTCATCGGGCAGCGGCACATTGTCGACCCGCTCCTGCGCGTCGAGCCAACGGCCCGCTTCGTTGTACGACAGGCTCACCGTTTCGGGCCAGGCCCGCGACGGATCGTCTTCGTCGATGCGCCACATCACGAACCACACCGGCGAGCCCGAGGTGAGGTTCAAGTGGTAGCCCTCGGCTTCGTCCTTGAACAGTTCGAGCGTGAACCCCGGGTGCAAGGTCCGCTGCCGCTTGCCGTCGTCGCGCAGGATCCGCGGCTCGAGGCCGAATTCGGTTTCGTGCAGCACCACGTCGACCACTTTGAATCGCCATGCTTCCCAGCGGTTCGGCTGGGCTTCTCGCTCCATCACCACCGCCACCTGCACCGAGGGGCGAGCACTTTGCATCAGGTGTTCTTGGAAATCGAAATCGTCGGAAACTTCGACGAGAAATCCTTGGTCCGCTGCGCGATCTTCACCGCCACCTGGCGCGCCACGCTCTTGTACAGACCGGCGATCTCGCCGTCGGGGTCGCTCACCACGCTGGGCCGCCCGCCATCGGCCTGGACACGAATGCTCAGGTTCAGCGGAAGCGCGCCGAGGTAGTCCATGCCGTATTCGGCAGCGAGCTTCTTGCCGCCTTCGGCGCCGAAAATATGCTCGACATGGCCGCACTTTTCGCACACGTGAACCGCCATGTTCTCGACGATGCCGAGGATCGGCACGCCGACCTTCTCGAACATCTTGATGCCCTTCTTCGCGTCGAGCAGCGCAATGTCCTGCGGCGTCGTGACGATCACCGCGCCGGTCAGCGGAACGCGCTGCGAGAGCGTGAGCTGGATGTCGCCGGTGCCCGGCGGCATGTCGACGATCAGGTAGTCGAGATCGCTCCAATTCGTCTGCCGCAGCAGCTGCTCGAGCGCCTGCGTGGCCATCGGGCCGCGCCAGATCATCGGGTTGTCCGCGTCGACCAGGAAGCCGATCGACATCACCTGCACGCCGAAGTTTTCCATCGGCTCCATCGTCTTGCCGTCCTGCGACTCGGGCCGGCCGCTGATGCCCATCATCATCGGCTGGCTCGGGCCGTAAATGTCGGCGTCAAGAATGCCGACTGTCGCGCCTTCGGCCGCCAGCGCGAGCGCCAAGTTCACCGCGGTCGTGCTCTTGCCGACGCCGCCCTTGCCCGACGCCACCGCGACGATGTTCTTCACCTTCGGCAGCAACTGCACGCCGCGCTGCACCGCATGCGGCACGATCTTCGTCGACAGATTCGCGCTGACGTTGTCGACGCCGGGCACCCTGCACGCCGCGCTGCACCGCATGCGGCACGATCTTCGTCGAGAGATTCGCGCTGACGTTGTCGACGCCGGGCACGGTGCGCGCCGCGCTGATCAGCGATTTGCGCAGCGCCGCGAGCTGGCTCTTCGCCGGGTAGCCGAGCTCGACATCGAAAGCGATGTCGCCGCCGTCGATGCGCAGGTTCTTCACTTGCTTGCCCGACACGAAATCGCGGCCGGTGTTGGGGTCGGTGACGGTCTTCAGAGCGTCGAGCAGCGCGGATTCGGTGACGGGCATGGGGTGTGTTGGCAGTCGGAGTTGAGAGGTCAACAGGGCAGTCTACCCCGCTGCCGCCGGCCCTGCGCAGGTCACAGCCCAGCGGCCTAGAATCCTCAGCTTTTCCCGATCTTCGCGGCCCACGCGCCGCGCCGTCCATGCCGCGCAAGCTCTTCGTCACCACCGCCCTGCCGTACGCCAACGCGCCGTTCCACGTCGGGCACATGATGGAGTACATCCAGGCCGACATCTGGGTGCGATTCCAGCGCATGCAGGGCCACGAAGTGCATTTCGTCTGCGCCGACGACGCGCATGGCGCGCCGATCATGATCGCCGCCGAGAAGGCCGGCAAGACGCCGCAACAGTTCGTCACCGAGATCGCCGGCGGGCGCCGCCAGTACCTCGACGGCTTTCACATCGGCTTCGACAACTGGCACTCGACCGACGGGCCCGAGAACCACCAGCTCGCGCAGGACATCTACCGCGCGCTGCGCCGCCAGGGGCTGATCGCCGAGCGCACGATCGAGCAGTTCTTCGACCCGGTGAAGGGCATGTTCCTGCCCGACCGCTACATCAAGGGCGAGTGCCCGCGCTGCGGCGCGAAGGACCAGTACGGCGACTCGTGCGAGGTGTGCGGCGCCGTCTACACGCCCACCGAGCTGAAGAACCCGTACTCGACGCTGACCGGCGCAACGCCGGTGATGAAGGCGAGCGAGCATTACTTCTTCCAGCTCTCGGCCCAGCGCTGCATCGATTTTTTGCAGGAGTGGACCGGACAGCCCGGCCGCCTTCAGACCGAGGTGCTGAACAAGATCAAGGAATGGTTCGCCGTCGACGAGCATGGCCATGGCGCGCTGAGCGACTGGGACATCAGCCGCGATGCGCCCTACTTCGGCATCGAGATTCCGGATGCACCGGGCAAGTACTTCTACGTCTGGCTCGACGCGCCGATCGGCTACCTTGCGGCGCTGAAGAACTACTGCGACAAGAGCGGGCGCGACTACGACGCGCTGATGGCCGACCCCGCGCTCGAGCAGATCCACTTCATCGGCAAGGACATCACCTACTTCCACACCCTGTTCTGGCCCGCGATGCTGAAGTTCAGCGGCCGCAAGGTGCCCGACCGCGTGTTCGTCCACGGCTTCATCACCGTCAGCGGCGAGAAGATGAGCAAGAGCCGCGGCACCGGCATTTCGCCGCTGCGCTACCTCGAGCTCGGCATGAACGCCGAGTGGCTGCGCTACTACATCGCGGCCAAGCTCAACTCGAAAGTCGAAGACATCGACTTCAACCCCGACGACTTCATCGCGCGGGTGAATTCCGATCTGGTCGGCAAGTACATCAACATCGCGAGCCGCGCCGCCGGCTTCATCGCCAAGCGCTTCGGCGGCGCGCTGTCGGGCGACGTCGGTGTCGAAGGCTTGAGCGTGCTCGATGCCTTGCGTGCCGGCTGCAGCGACATCGAGCGGCTGTACGAAGAGCGCGAGTTCGGCAAGGCGCTGCGCGAGATCATGCTGCTCGCCGACCGCGTCAACGAATACGTCGACCAGCACAAGCCGTGGGAGCTCGCCAAGCAGGCCGGGCAAGACGCGGTGCTGCACCGCAAGTCGAGGCTTTCTTGCGCATCGCGCCGCTGCGCTTCGCCGACGCGCAGCGCTCGCTCGGCGAGCACACGATCGGCGAGTACAAGCACCTGATGCAACGCGTCGACGCCAAACAGCTCGACACCTTGTTCGAGCCGCCGATCATCGAGCTGCCACCGCCGGGCGGCGAAGCGCTGGCGCCCGAGATCAAGATCGACGATTTCGGCAGGGTCGACCTGCGCATCGCGAAGATCGTCAACGCCGAGACGGTCGAGGGTTCCGACAAGCTGCTGCGCTTGACGCTCGACATCGGCGAAGGTCGCACGCGCAATGTCTTCAGCGGCATCAAGTCGGCCTACGCGCCGGCCGACCTCGTCGGCAAGTTCACCGTGATGGTCGCCAATCTCGCACCGCGCAAGATGAAGTTCGGCGTCAGC
>VBCQ01000424.1 GCA_005882155.1 Betaproteobacteria bacterium | reverse complement strand
ACGCGTGCCACGCATCTGCTGGCGCGTGACACCTCGGGTCTCGGCGGCACCCCGGTCGGGCTCGGCCGATCCGTGTTCGGCATCCTCGACAAGAGTCTCATCGTCCACGCGCTCGACCAGATTCGGCGCAGGATCGAACAAGGCAGCACCGACCCTGTCGCGCAGTTCGTCACCGCACGTGAAGGGCAGCTGTTGCGCGTGCAGACGGCGCCGGTGCTCGACCCGGCGCGCGGCATCGGAGGCTTCGTGCTGATCCTCGAAGACATCACGCGCGCGGTCGAGACCAGCAGCCGGCGCGACCTGTTGCTGCATCAGCTCACTGAGGGCACGCGCGCGTCGCTCGGCAACATCCGCGCCGCCGTCGAGACGGTGCAGCAGTACCCCGACATGGACGCCGAGCGGCGCCAGCGCCTCGTCGAAGTGATCCGCGACGAGGCCCAGAGGCTGTCGCAGCGGCTCGACGAGTCGCTCACGCGCGACGCCGACACGCTGCGCCCGCAGTGGCCGCTCGAAGACATGCTGGCCACCGATCTGGTGTTCGCGCTGCGCCGCAGCTTCGAGGCGACGCTCGGCGTCGTGACGCGCTACACCGGTACCGACGAGGTGCTGTGGCTGAGCGTCGACAGCTATTCGCTGGTGCAGGCTCTCACCCATCTGATGGGCCGCGTTGCGAGTGCCTACGACTTGCGCGAGGTCACGCTCGAGCTGCGCGCCGAGCGCCGACTCGTGCGCTTGTCGCTGCGCTGGCCCGGCGCTGCGCTCGAGCCAGCCAAGCTGCACGAGTGGGAAGACGAGGCGTTCGCGACCGGCAGTGCAGGCCATCCGCCGACCTTGCGCGCGGTGCTCGAGCGGCATGGCAGCGAGGCGTGGTGCCAGACCGACCGGCTGACCGGCGAGAACCTTTTGAGCCTGCACCTGCTGACGAGCCGGCCCGAAGATTTGCCGCCGATCGTCGAGCCGGTCGGCGCTCGCCCCGTTTACTACGACTTCGATCTCTTCAATCAGCCCGGCCAGCGCCCCGATCTCGACGAGCGGCCGTTGAGCGACCTGTCGTACACCGTGTTCGACACCGAGACCACCGGACTCGCGCCGTCCGACGGCGACGAAATCATCTCGATCGGCGCGGTGCGCATCGTCAACGGCCGCCTGCTGAAGCAGGAATGCTTCGACCAGCTCGTGAACCCGCGGCGCTCGGTGCGCAAGGAAGCGCAGCGCGTGCACGGCATTACCGCACCGATGCTCGCGAATCAGCCGACCATCGAGCAGGCGCTGCCGGCGTTTCACCGCTTCGCCGAAGACACGGTGCTGGTCGCGCACAACGCCGCGTTCGACATGCGATTCCTGCAGATGAAGGAAGCGCAGACGGGCGTGAAGTTCATCCAGCCGGTGCTCGACACCTTGCTGCTGTCAGCGCTCGTGCACCCTGGTCATGTCGACACCGAGCATCAGCTCGAGCGCATCGCCGCGCGACTCGGCGTGCATGTGATCGGCCGCCACACCGCGCTCGGCGACGCGATCGTCACCGGCGAGGTGTTCCTGAAGCTGATCCCGCTGCTCGCCAAGCGCGGCATCCACACGCTGAAGCAGGCCCGCGAGGCGTCGCAAAAGACGCTGTACGCGAAGCTCGAGTACTGAGCATGTCCGACGCCACCCACGGCGACCGCTTCGTCACTGAGCTGTCAGGCGTTGCGCAACTCCGCGCTGCGCTTCATGCCGCGCCGGATGTCGCGGGCTTGATCGAACTCGCGTCCGAGATCCGCCGCTTTGCGCGCAGCCTGCTCGCGCAAGGCATCGGCGCGCGAGCGCTGACGCAGCTCATCAGCCACCTCAACGACCTGCTGACCGAGCGCGTCGTGCAGCTGCTCGCCGCGCAGCACGGCGTCGATCTGCAGCATGCCGGCTGGCTCGCGTTCGGCTCCGAGGGCCGCTCCGAGCAGACGATCGCGACCGATCAGGACAACGGCATCGTGTTCGACAGTGCCGACCCCGAGCGCGACCGGCCGCGCTGGCTTGCGTTCGGCCATAGCGTCAACCAAGCGCTCGACGCCTGCGGCTACCCCTTGTGCAAAGGCAACGTGATGGCCGGCAATCCGGACTGCTGCCGCACGGCGGACGAGTGGTGTGCGCGATTCGACGATTGGATGGAGCATGGCGCGCCGAGCGATCTGCTGAAGGCCAGCATTTATTTCGACTTTCGAGCGCTCGCCGGCCGGCGCGACTTGGTGCAGCGCATGCGCGACCGCGTGACACAACGCGCGCCGCGCCTGCCGCGATTCATCAAGCAGATGGCCGACAACGCGCTGCGCAATCAGGCGCCATTGAATTGGCTCGGCCGCATCGAATCCGAACCGGCATTCGAGCGCGCGACGCTCGACCTCAAGTTTCACGGCGCAACGATCTTCGTCGACGCCGCCCGCTTGTATGCATTGGCGCACGGCATCGCCCACACGGGAACGCGCGAGCGCTTCGAAGCGCTGATTCCGGTCCTCGGTGTCCATTCGCAAGAAAGCGAAGCCTGGATCGGCGGCTTCGATGTGTTGCAGTCGCTGCGTCTGCGGGTGCAGATGGCAAGAGAGCCGGGTGCGCCGGGGAATCCGAATTTGATCGAGCTTGCGCGGCTGAACGATATTGACTTGAGGATGTTGAAGGAGAGCCTGCGCGTGGCGAGGAGGTTGCAGCAGCGGATGGGGTTGGATTATCAGAGGTGAGCCACCTCGTTCGCCCTGAGGTATCGAAGGGCTTTCACGAAGGCTTCCATACCTCAGCCCGAACGGTGCTTTGTTGATGGTCGACCTCTACCTCACCTC
>VBCQ01000092.1 GCA_005882155.1 Betaproteobacteria bacterium | reverse complement strand
GATCGCCCGTCCGATCTCGACGGCATAAAGCGGTCGCCGGAATAGACGCAACTGTTGCGCGGTCAAGTCGGAACAATGCCCAATTGCAGGCCGGTTCCAAGTGGAAGCAAGCGCCCGGCGAAGTCAAACTCCGCATCGACCGCTCATCCACTTGCGAAAGGAGCCCAGTAAGCAACTCTCTTCCCGCCGTCTTCACCTTGCGAGAGCGGGGCTGCAACAGCTAACCGATGTCGCGCGATGGCGGGGAAATATCAGACGCCGAGGGGCTGCAGGGCGGCGAATACGTGCTAACCCATTGATCTGATTTGGTGGCGCTTCAGGGATTCGAACCCCGGACCTGCGGATTATGATTCCGTCGCTCTAACCGACTGAGCTAAAGCGCCTGAGCGCGCGATTATAGCGAGGCTCCTCTCGCTCGATTGCCGCTCGATTCGCACTCACGCTCGCATGGGCGCAAAGCGCCGCCACACTCCCATCGCATGTTCAGCTTCTTCAAGAAAAAGCCGCCGGCCGACGCGGCGCCGGCAGCATCCGCCGCGTCGATCGAGCCGGCTGTCGTCGAGCCGATTCCCGCCGTCGAAGACCCGCCGCCGGAACGCCGTCAATGGATGGACAAGCTGCGCAGCGGCTTGCGCAAGACCGGAACGAGCATCACGCAAGTGTTCACCGGCACGCAGATCGACGACACGCTGTACGAAGAGCTCGAGGCTGCGTTGCTGATGGCCGATGCCGGCGTGAAGGCGACCGAGTTTCTGCTCGACGACTTGAAGCGGCGGGTGAAGGAGTCGCGCGCGACCGATGCGTCGGCGGTCAAAGGCTTGCTCGCCGATGCGGTGGCCGACTTGCTCGCGCCGCTCGAAAAATCCTTGGTCGTCGGCAACGCGATGCCGACCGTGATGATGGTCGTCGGCGTCAACGGCGCGGGCAAGACGACAAGCATCGGCAAGCTGACGCGCCATCTTGCCGCCGGCGGCGAGCGCGTGTTGCTCGCGGCCGCCGACACGTTCCGCGCAGCAGCGAAGGAGCAGCTCGCGGTGTGGGCGGTGCGCACCAACGTCGAGATCGTCAGCCAGGAAGGCGGCGACCCGGCGGCGGTGAGCTTCGACGCGGTGACGGCCGGCAAGGCGCGCGGCTGCGACGTCGTGATCGCCGACACGGCCGGGCGCCTGCCGACGCAGCTGCACTTGATGGAAGAGCTGAAGAAGATCAAGCGCACGATCGCCAAGGCGCAAGACGGCGCGCCGCACGAAGTGCTGCTCGTCGTCGACGGCAACACCGGGCAGAACGCGCTCGCACAAGTGAAGACCTTCGACGATGCACTGCAGCTCACCGGCCTCGTCGTGACCAAGCTCGACGGCACCGCCAAGGGCGGCGTGCTCGCGGCGATCGCGCGCGAGCGCGCGGTGCCGGTGTACTTCATCGGTGTCGGAGAGAAGCTCGAGGACCTGCAGCCGTTCAGCGCGCGCGAGTTTGCGAGCGCCTTGCTGAGCTGACCATCGAGAGCCGCTAGCGCGGCCCTTGCGGCTTGGGCTTGTCGGGCGCGAGCGGTGCCGGCGCGGTGTCGAAATCGTCGAACCAGGTCGACGGTGGCGCCTCGCGCACTTCGATGATTTCGTCGGCCGACGTGTCGCGCTCTTCGTCGTTGAACGGATTGACGCTCGGCGCGACCGGGCGCCCCGGCGCCGAGCGCGTCATCGCGCTCGGCGAGCTTGGCGCGACGGTCGGCGTGACGCTCGGTGGCGGCGTCGGCGCGATCGCTTCGCGTGCGGCGTCGATCGTCGGCAGAGCGTTCTCGATCCACACATGCACGGGGATGCCGGCGGCCTTCAGCACCCGGGCGAGCCGCTGCTGGCGCTTTTGCACCCGAGCACTCGTCGCGTCGCCGCCCGCATGCACTTCGACGACCGCGATGACCTGGGAGTGGCGGTCACAAACGACGAAGTCGGCGCACAAATGGCCGACCCGGCGCAGCCACTCGGCATACGAGGCGCGCGTCGGCACCTTGATGAATCGCGCCAGCGGCACCTGCGCGAGGATGGTGTGCGCCGGCAGTGCGGCGCGCAGCCGATCGAAGGCGTCACGCTCGACGCTCGTCAGCACGCGGGTCGCTTGCGGCGGCCACGCGGCCACGGTGTCGAGGTTGTCGGCCGGCCGCGAATCGGGCCGATCGTTCTTCGCGCGCGAGCGCATGACGAGCCAGGCCAGCAGCGCGACGAGGGCAATGGCAACAACAGCGAGGAGGGTGGTCAAAGCGGGTGGCCGCAAAGGGGCAGCACCCAAACATAGCCCGAGCGCAACGGCCGGTCAATGCACTGTTCAGCGCGGGCCGCCGCCCATCCCACCCATGCCGCCCATCCCGCCCATGCCTTTGATGCCGCCGATTCGCTTCATCATCTTCATCAGGCCGCCGCCCTTCATCTTCTTCATCATGTCGCGCATCTGCTCGAACTGATTGAGCAGCCGATTGACCTCCTGCACATGCACGCCCGACCCGGCCGCGATGCGGCGCTTGCGGGTCGCCTTGATGATCTCGGGCTTGCGGCGCTCCTGCGGCGTCATCGAGCAGATGATGCCTTCCATGCGGCGCACGTCGCGCTCGGCTTTGTCCATGTCGACCGCGCCGGCTTTCGCGGTCATTTGCGTCGGCAGCTTGTCCATCAGGCCGGCAAAGCCGCCCATGTTTTTCATTTGTGAAATCTGTGACAGGAAGTCGTTGAGGTCGAAAGCATCGCCCGACTTGACTTTCGCCGCCAGCTTCTGCGCCGCGGCGACGTCGACGCCCTTCGACACTTCCTCGACGAGCGCGACGATGTCGCCCATGCCGAGGATACGGCCCGCATGGCGCTCGGCGTCGAACACTTCGAGGCCGTCGATCTTCTCGCTGGTGCCGGCGAACTTGATCGGCGCGCCGGTGATCTGCCGCACCGAAAGCGCCGCGCCGCCGCGCGAGTCGCCGTCGGTCTTGGTGAGGATGATGCCGGTCAGCGGCAGCGCTTCCTTGAACGCCTTCGCGGTGTTGATCGCATCCTGGCCCTGCATCGCGTCGACGACGAACAGCGTCTCGACCGGCTTCAGCGCCGCATGCAGGTCGGCGATCTCTTTCATCAGCGCTTCGTCGATCGCGAGGCGCCCGGCGGTGTCGACGAGCAGCACGTCGAAGTAGTGGCGCTTCGCATGGTCGAGCGCGGCGTTGGCGATCGCGACCGGCTGATCGCTGGCATGGGAGGGGAACCACTGCGCGCCGGCCTGCTTTGTCACCGTCTTCAACTGCTCGATCGCGGCGGGCCGGTAGACGTCGGCCGACACCGTCAGCACTTTCTTCTTGCGCTTTTCGATCAGGTGCTTGGCGAGCTTCGCGGTCGTCGTCGTCTTGCCGGCGCCTTGCAGGCCGGCCATCAGGATCACCGCCGGCGGTTGCGCGGCGAGGTTGATGTCGGCCACGCCTGCGCCCATCGTCGCCGCCAACTCGCGGTTGACGATGCCCACCAGCGCCTGGCCCGGCGACAGCGAGCCGACCACTTCGGCGCCGAGCGCCTGATCTTTGACGCGGGCGACGAAGTCGCGCACGACCGGCAGCGCGACGTCGGCCTCGAGCAGCGCCATGCGCACCTCGCGCAGCATGTCCTGCACATTGCTTTCGGTGATGCGGGCCTGTCCGCGCATCGTCTTGACGAGGCGGCTCAGCCGATCGGTGAGGGTGGATGCCATGATGTTTGCGTCCCGTCGGTGGCGCGAACGCGCAGGGTTGCGCAGGGACGCGAAAGTACACTCTGCGAATGATTTTATCCACCGAGGCGATGCGGCTCGCGCTGTGGCCGGGCCTGCTGGCCCTTCTCGCATATGCGCTCGCCGCGCTGCTGCCGCAACGCGCCGGTGCGGCGGTGCGTGCGAGCCTGGTCGTCGCCTGGTGCGTTCATGCGCTGTCGATCGCGGTCGACGTTTCCGGCGCCGGCAGCGCCGGCGGCGGCACGCGCTTCGGCTTCGCGCCGGCGCTGTCGATGACGTTGTGGCTGGTGATCGCGGTCTACCTGATCGAAAGCCGCTGGCTGCCGCTGACCGGTGTGCGGCGCAGCCTCGCTGCACTCGGGCTGATCGCGGTCGCACTCGCGTTGTTGTTTCCGGGTGAGATACGCCCGCAGATGGTCTCGCCGTGGGAGCCGCTGCATGTGGTGACCGCGATCGCAGCCTATGGCTTGTTCGGCGCGGCGGTGCTGCATGCTGCGATGCTCGACCGCGCCGACCGCCAGATGCGCGACCTGCCGCAGCGCTCGATGGCGATGGCCGCGGGCGGCGGCTTGCCGCTGTTGCGTCTCGAGCGCCTGACCTTTCGCTTCGTCGCCGCCGGCTTCGTATTGCTGAGTGCGACGCTGCTGGTGGGCTGGTCGGTTGCGCCTTGGCATTGGAATCACAAGACCGTCTTCTCGCTACTCGCATGGGTCGTGTTCGCGACGCTGCTCGCCGGACGCCGCGCCTTCGGCTGGCGCGGTCCGCGCGCGACGCGCTGGCTTTATGCCGGTACCGGCTTGCTGCTGCTCGCCTACATCGGTTCGCGCTTTGTCTTCGAGGTCGTGCTGCATCGACCGCCGTCTGTCTGACAATTTCTCCGCATGCTGAAACTCATTCTGTTGATCGTCATCGTGCTCGCGGTGTTGTGGCTGGCGCGCGCCGGACGCCGCCGCGTCAATCCCCCGGCTGCTCGACCGGGACCCGGTGCGCCGAGCGCGCGCGAGGCGATGGTGTCGTGCGCGCAGTGCGGCTTGCATTTGCCCAGCGGTGAAGCGCTGCCCGGGCGCGGCGGCGTGTTCTGCAGCGAAGGGCACCGCGCGGCGTACGAGAAGGAACACGCTCCAAAATGAGCGCAGCGCCGATCCGCGGTGAACGTCGCAAAGGAGACCGCAGAACGAAGCGTCGCGGCCCGCCGGTGGAGGAGTCGTTCTTCGGCGCCGAAGGCCTCACTGACGACTTGCAGTTCGGCGACGATGAGGTCGAATCGCGCTACGACGGCAGCTGGCCGAGCAAGCCCGGCAACGAAAGCGACTCGCGCTTCCTGTCGCGCCAGGCGCGGCGCATCTTCAGCGCCGGCCAGACGACCTTCGATCGCATCTATCGCATCTTCCTCGGCGCGCGCGCCGCGCTCGGCATCGCGCTGCTGTTGACGATCGTCGTCCCCGCGCTGTTCGGTGTGCGGCCGAGCTGGGGCATGACGCTCGTCAGTGTCGGCTACTTCGCGCTCGCGCTGAGCATGTGGCTGCTGCCGCGTTTTCGCCGCGAGGTCACGCCGAATGAGCTTGCGCGGCTGCGCGGGCCGAAGTGGCTGGCGACGATCGGCGCCGACATCGTCTGCTTCAATGCCTTGCACCTGCTGTCGAGCACGTCGAGCTTCAACTACGTTGCACTGCTGGTGCTGCCAGTGCTGATGGCCGGCGTGCTGACGCCGCGCGTGCCGGCGCTGGCGACCGCCGCGGTCGTCGCGATCGGCCTGCTCGGCACTGCCTGGCTCGCCGCGCTGCAAGGCGGCGACACGGCCTCGCTGATGAGCCAGGCGGGGCTCGCCGGCAGCGGCCTGTTCGTCATCACCGTGCTCGCCGGCGAGCTCGCCGGTCGGCTCGCGCGAGAAGAGCTCACCGCCAAGGGCAGCCTCGAGCTCGCACGCCAGCAAGCGCAGCTGAATCGGCTGGTGATCGAAGAGATGCAGGACGGCGTGCTCGTCGTCGATCGGCGCGGCCGCGTTCGCGCCGCCAACCCGGCGGCGCGCCGTTTGCTCGCGCCGAGCGGCATGTGTCGGCCGGCGCCGTTCCAGCTGCGCGGCGTCGAAGCTTGGGCGTCTCTCGTTCGCACGGTCGAGCGCGCGTTTGTCGACGCGGTCTGGCCCGAAGCCGGCCGCGATGTGGTGCTCGAGTTCGACCCCGCCGAGCTGCGCACCTTGCGCGTTCGCATCCGCTTCACGCGCCGCCACGAGTCGCAGGCGAGCGAGGAGTTCTGCGTGCTGCTGCTCGAAGACGTGCGCAACATGCAAGCGCGAACGCGGCAGGAAAAGCTCGCCGCAATGGGCCGCGTGTCGGCCGGCATCGCGCATGAGATTCGCAACCCGCTGGCGGCGATCGCACAAGCCAATGCGCTGCTGTCGGAAGACGCGACGACGCCGAGCCAGCGCCAGCTCACACGCATGGTGACCGACAACGTCGAGCGCCTGAAGCGCATCGTCGACGACGTGATGGAGGTTGCGCCCGGCGCGCCGCAGGACGCCGGCGTCATCGATGTCGGCGCCCAGGTCGGCGCGGCCTGTGGCGAATGGGCGCGCGGCGCGGGGCTCGCGCTCGGCGAGGGCAGTGTGCTGCGAATCGAAGTGCCCACCGAGCCGCTCGGCGCGGTGTTCGACGCCGAGCATCTGCGCCGCGTGCTCGTCAACCTGCTCGACAACGGCTACCGGCATGCGAGCAAGGTGCCGGGGTCGGTGCACTTGCGGCTTTACGCGCTCGACGAATCGAAAGTGCAGTTGAGCGTGGCGAGCGATGGCGCGTCGATCCCGCCCGATGTCGAGCGCTTCTCGTTCGAGCCGTTCTTCTCGACACGCAGCCGCGGCACCGGGCTCGGCCTGTATATTTGCCGGGAGCTTTGCGAGCGCTACGGTGCGAGCATCGAGTACCGCTTGCGGCCGCCCAACGAATCGAACCGCAACGAATTCCAGGTCGCGATGCAGCGCAAGGCGGTAGCCGGCAGCGACGCGCGACTCCAAGTCACCAGCTGAAAGCAGAAACGGCAACGACCCGATCATGGCCAATCCCGCCCATTTCAGCCTGTTGGTCGTCGACGACGAGCCCGACCTGCGCACGCTCTACGAGCTGACCTTGCTGCGCGAGGGCTATGACATCGAGACCGCAGGCTCGGTCGAGGAAGCGCTGCTGCACCTGAAGGACCGCGTCTACAGCGCCGTCATCACCGACATGCGCTTACCCGACGGCACCGGACTCGATCTGCTGCGCCGGCTCGAAGAGACCGGCCGGCGCGAGAAGGCGATCGTCATCACCGCTTACGGCTCGGCCGAGAACGCGGTCGAGGCGCTGAAGGCCGGCGCCTACGATTACCTCACGAAGCCGGTCGACCTGAAGCAGTTCCGCGCCGTCGTCGCGTCGGCACTCGGGCGTGCTCCGTCGACGGTGCCGACGATGGTGCCGTCGAGCCTGCCGTCGGAGCACGATGCGACGCCGGCGCCGTTGACGCCGCGTCCGCCGCGGCCGGTCGCCGCACCCCCACCCGCGACACCGGTCAGTGCCGCGCTGGCGCGAATGGCGGGGCAATCGGCCGCGATGAACGAGGTGCGAACGCTGGTCGAGAAGGTCGCGCGCAGCATGGCGCCGGTGCTCGTCAGCGGCGAGTCGGGCACCGGCAAGGAGCTGGTGGCGCGCGCGATCCACGAGGTCAGTCCGCGCAGCGCGCAGCCCTTCATCGCGGTCAACTGCAGCGCGATTCCGGAGCAGCTGCTCGAGGCCGAGTTCTTCGGCTACCGCAAGGGCGCGTTCACCGGCGCCGCCGACGATCGCGAAGGATTTTTCCAGGCGGCCAACGGCGGCACGCTGTTCCTCGACGAGATCGGCGACCTGCCGCTGTCGATGCAATCGAAGCTGTTGCGCGCGATTCAGGAGCGCTCGGTGCGACCGGTCGGCGCGGTCAGCGAGCAGTCGGTCAACGTGCGCTTGCTGAGCGCGACACACAAGGACCTCGGCGCCGAAGTGCTGGCCGGAAATTTCCGCCAGGATCTTTATTACCGGCTCAATGTGATCCAGATTCGCGTGCCGCCGCTGCGCGAGCGCATCGACGATCTGCCGTCGATCAGCGAGCAAGTGCTCGAGCGCATCGCGCGCGATGCCAACGTGTCGCCCGCGCCGCGGCTCACGCGTGACGCGCTGGTGCATCTGGCGCGCTATGCATTTCCGGGCAATGTGCGCGAGCTCGAGAACCTGCTGCATCGCGCCGTCGCGCTGTCGGGCGACGAGGCGATCGACGTGTTCGACCTCGGCTTGCCGGAGACGGTGTTCACCGACAGCGCGGCGCAAGAGCTCGACCTCATTACCGAAAACACCCGCATCGATCCGGCGATCCTCGCGCCCGAGCCGTTGCCGGTGCGACCCGCCGAAGTCCCGCTGCCGAGCGACCTCGCGGCCTATCTCGACGAGGTCGAGCGCGACATCCTGCTGCGCGCGCTGGAGCGCTACCGCTTCAATCGCACCGCGGCCGGCGCGAGCCTCGGTCTGTCGTTGCGGCAGATGCGCTACCGCATGGCTCGGCTGAACGTCAGCGTCGGCGGTGGCAGCGACACGGTGTTCGATGGCGAGCGCGGCGGGCACTGACGCGGCGAGCTGGAACGCCGGCTGGTGGGCGCTCGCGCGCCGCTCGCCGTCGCCGAACTTCGGGCCGCGACCGGCCAACACGAGCGTGTCGCTCGCGGTCGTTCATTCGATCAGCCTGCCGCCCGGCGAGTACGGCGGCGATGCGGTCGAGCGGCTCTTCACCAACCAGCTCGATTGGAACGCGCACCCGTACTACGAACGCATTCGCGGCATCGCGGTGTCGGCGCATTTCTTCATCCGCCGCGATGGCGAGATGGTGCAGTTCGTCTCGTGCAACGAGCGCGCCTGGCATGCCGGCGCATCGTCGTGGCGCAATCGGCCCGACTGCAACGACTACTCGATCGGCATCGAGCTTGAAGGGCTCGAAGGAGAGACCTTCGATGGCCCGCAGTACGACGCATTGACACGCGTGCTCGTGGCCGCTGCATCGCGCTATCCGCTGCAGCAAGTCGTCGGTCACGAGCACATCGCGCCGAGCCGCAAGATCGATCCCGGACCGGGCTTCGACTGGCACGCGCTGCAGGCCGCGCTGGCCTGGCCGAAGGCGATGTTCGCGCCGCTCGCCTAGCATCGATTCAAGCGATTCGTGCGGTTTGTCACGCGCGTCGCGCGGGCACATCGGCGCGATATTGCATCAGGACAAGCACCCATTGGACACACTATAGGTAGTGTATAAAGTGGGTGTGGTGCCACAGATGTAGTGTCCGAGCGTATTCGAGCAATCCACGTGCACTCCACCGAATCTCCACAGACTTGTCCACACCGGCGGCACCGCGCACGGCCCACGAAGCCGCTTGCGATACCGAGGCCGTCGCCGATGTTGCTCCACACTGCGGCCCCATTTTTCGACTTCAACCCTCGCTAGCGCGTACGCGCGCGCTCGAGCTGTTCGACGCACTTCAAGAAGGACCTCCATGCAAACAGCCGTCACCCCGTCTTCGCCATCCGCTCAAGTTCTCGCCGCCGGCGCGTCCGGCGCTGCAGCCCCGTCGGTCTACCAGGGCTACCAGATCATTCGCCGCAACGGCGCCGTGGTCGCGTTCGAGCCGAACAAGATCGCGGTGGCGTTGATGAAGGCGTTTCTGGCGGTGCATGGAACGCAAGGCGCGGCGTCGGCGAGCGTTCGCGAGACGGTCGACGGCCTGACCGAAGTGGTGGTACGCGCGCTGTTGCGCTCGCGGCCCGGCGGCGGCACATTCCACATCGAGGACGTGCAGGACCAGGTCGAGCTCGGGCTGATGCGCGGCGGTCACCACGAAGTCGCGCGCGCTTATGTGCTGTACCGCGAGCGCCGCACGCAAGAGCGCGCGAAGCAGGCGCAACCGGCGGCCGCTGTCGAGCCGGCGCTGACGGTGATCGATCGCGGCCAGCGCGTGCCGCTGAATTTGAAGCGGCTGCAAACGATCATCGAGTCGGCCTGCGCCGGCCTCGGTGCCGACGTGAAGCCCGAGCCGATCATGGCCGAGACCAAGCGCAACCTGTATGACGGCGTGCCGATCGACGAGGTGCACAAGGCGGCGATCCTCGCAGCGCGCACGCTGATCGAGAAAGACCCCGGCTACACGCGTGCGACCGCGCGGTTGCTGCTGCACACGATCCGCAAGGAAATCATTGGCGAGGAAGTGCTGCACGGCGACATGCACAC
This sequence comes from Betaproteobacteria bacterium, assembly GCA_005882155.1. Taxonomy (GTDB): domain Bacteria; phylum Pseudomonadota; class Gammaproteobacteria; order Burkholderiales; family Burkholderiaceae_C; genus Albitalea. The sequence goes on along the minus strand of VBCQ01000092.1, from coordinate 9,798 downwards.
GCGCTATGCCGAGTACTTTCCGGGCTTCATCAAGAAGGGCGTGCAAGCCGAGCTGCTCGACGAGCGGCTGCTGCAGTACGACCTCGCGAAGCTCGGCGCCGCGCTGAAGGCCGACCGCGATCTGCAGTTCGACTACCTCGGTCTGCAGACGCTGTACGACCGCTATTTCCTGCACGTCAACGACCAGCGCATCGAGTTGCCGCAGGCGTTCTACATGCGCGTTGCGATGGGACTGGCGCTCGGCGAGATCGACCGCGAGGCGCGTGCGATCGAGTTCTACGAAGTGCTGTCGACCTTCGACTTCATGAGCTCGACGCCGACGCTGTTCAACGCCGGCACGCAGCGCTCGCAGCTGTCGAGCTGCTATCTGACGACGGTCGCCGACGACCTCGACGGCATCTACGAAGCGCTGAAGGAGAACGCGCTGCTGTCCAAATTCGCCGGCGGTCTCGGCAACGACTGGACCAACGTGCGTGCGCTCGGCTCGCACATCAAGGGCACCAACGGCAAGAGCCAAGGTGTCGTGCCCTTCCTCAAGGTCGTCAACGACACGGCGGTCGCGGTCAATCAGGGCGGCAAGCGCAAAGGCGCGGTCTGCGCCTACCTGGAAAGCTGGCACCTCGACATCGAAGAATTCCTCGAGCTGCGCAAGAACACCGGCGACGACCGCCGCCGCACGCACGACATGAACACTGCGAACTGGATTCCCGATCTGTTCATGAAGCGGGTGATGGAAGGCGGCGACTGGACGCTGTTCTCGCCGAGCAACTGCCCGGACCTGCATGACAAATTCGGCAAGGCCTTCGAAGAGGCTTACACCCGCTACGAAGAGAAGGCGGCGAGCGGCGAGATCAAGCTCTTCAAGAAGACGCCGGCGCGCGACCTGTGGCGCAAGATGCTGTCGATGCTGTTCGAGACCGGGCACCCCTGGATCACGTTCAAGGACGCTTGCAACGTTCGCTCGCCGCAGCAGCATGTGGGCGTCGTGCATTCGAGCAACCTGTGCACCGAGATCACGCTGAATACCGGCCCGAGCGAGATCGCGGTGTGCAACCTCGGCTCGGTGAACCTGGTGCATCACGTCAAAGACGGGCAGATCGACCACGCCAAGCTGAAGAAGACGGTGGCGACGGCGATGCGCATGCTCGACAACGTCATCGACATCAACTACTACGCGGTGAAGAAGGCGCGCGACTCGAATCTGCGCCATCGTCCCGTGGGCTTGGGCATCATGGGCTTCCAGGATGCGCTGCACGAGCTGCGCGTGCCCTATGCGTCGGACGCGGCAGTCGAGTTCGCCGACCGCTCGATGGAAGCCGTCTGCTATCACGCCTACTGGGCCTCGACCGAATTGGCGCAAGAGCGCGGCCGCTACTCGAGCTACCGCGGCTCGCTGTGGGACCGCGGCATCCTGCCGATCGATTCGCTCGATCTGCTGGCCGAGCAGCGCGGCGGCTATGTCGATGTCGACCGCAGCGCGACCTTGGACTGGGATGCGCTGCGGGTTCGCATCAAGCAGCACGGCATGCGCAATTCCAATTGCGTGGCGATCGCGCCGACCGCGACGATCTCCAACATCATCGGGGTGTCCGCGTCGATCGAGCCGAACTTCGGCAACCTGTCGGTCAAGTCGAACCTGTCGGGCGAGTTCACCGTCATCAACGAATACCTGGTGCGTGACCTGAAGAAGCTCGGCCTGTGGGACGACGTGATGGTGATGGACCTGAAGCACTTCGACGGTTCGCTGCGCCGCATCGATCGCGTGCCCGACGAGCTGAAAGCGCTGTACGCGACGGCGTTCGAAGTCGAGACGCAGTGGCTCGTCGAAGCGGCGGCACGACGCCAGAAATGGATCGACCAGGCGCAGTCGTTGAACATCTACATGGCCGGCGCATCGGGCAAGAAACTCGACGAGACCTACAAGCTCGCATGGACGCGCGGGCTGAAGACGACCTACTACTTGCGCACCATCGGCGCAACGCACGCCGAGAAGTCGACGGTGAAGGCCGGCAAGATGAATGCAGTGGCGAGCGGTGGCGGCGCGAGCGGCATCGACGCGATCGCAGCGACAGCGCAATCGCAACTCGCAGCGGCGAATGCGAGCCCCGCGAGCGACATCAAGTTCTGCGCGATCGACGATCCGACATGCGAGGCATGCCAGTGAAGATTTCACGCGCATCGATGCGATCGCATCGATGCGATACCGCAACATCGACCAAGCGCGAACTGCGCCTGATGTCAAGAAGTGCTTGGTGTTTCGACACAACACTCAGATAATTCAAACGCACAGGAACATCCACCATGTTGGTTTGGGAAGAAGAAGTCAGTCCCTCGACACCGCACACATCGAGTCTCGCGCCGAGCCCTCTGTCTCAAGCGCGTGCAGTCCATCCGTCTCTTGCGTTGCCTGTTGCGTCGTCCCTTGCCTCGCCCCTTGCGTCGACGCCCGCGCTGTCCGCACTGATGGCGCAAACCGCCGACACGATCACCACGAATCCGAGCGCGCAAGCGAGTCATGCGCACCGCGAGAGCGCTCCCAGCACGCGCCGCGTATCGGCCGCCGACAAGCGAATCATCAACGGCCAGACCGACGTCAATCAGCTGGTGCCGTTCAAGTACAAGTGGGCGTGGGAGAAGTACCTCGCGACCTGCTCCAACCACTGGATGCCGCAAGAGATCAACATGTCGCGCGACATCGCGACCTGGAAGGATCCGAATGGCTTGAGCGAAGACGAGCGCCGCCTCATCAAGCGCAATCTCGGCTTCTTCGTCACTGCCGATTCGCTGGCCGCCAACAACATCGTGCTCGGCACCTATCGCCATATCACGGCGCCCGAGTGCCGCCAATTCCTGCTGCGCCAGGCCTTCGAAGAAGCGATTCACACGCACGCCTATCAGTACATCGTCGAGTCGCTCGGTCTGGACGAAAGCGAGATCTTCAACGCCTATCACGAGGTCGAATCGATCCGCGCCAAGGACGAATTCCTGGTCCCGTTCATCGACGCGATCATGGATCCGAACTTCCACACCGGCACCCCGGAGAACGACCGCACGCTGCTGAAGAGCCTGATCGTTTTCGCCTGCTTGATGGAAGGGCTCTTCTTCTACGTCGGCTTCACGCAGATCCTTGCGCTCGGTCGGCAGAACAAGATGACCGGTGCGGCCGAGCAGTACCAATACATTCTTCGCGACGAGTCGATGCACTGCAACTTCGGCATCGACCTGATCAACCAGATCAAGCTCGAGAACCCGCACCTGTGGACTGCAGAGTTCAAGGCCGAGATCAGGGCGCTGTTCATGAAGGCGGTCGAGCTCGAGTACCGCTACGCCGAAGACACGATGCCGCGCGGCGTGCTCGGCTTGAACGCATCGATGTTCAAAGGATATCTGCGCTACATCGCCAACCGGCGGGCCACGCAGATTGGCTTGGAAGAGCTCTTCCCGAACGAGGAAAATCCGTTCCCGTGGATGAGCGAAATGATTGACCTGAAGAAGGAACGCAATTTCTTCGAGACGCGCGTCATCGAGTACCAATCCGGTGGCGCTCTCTCGTGGGATTGACGATTCCTCTCAAGCGAAACAGCAAGAGGTCGAAGTTGAGAGATCAAGATTCGCGAATCGTGATGCACCGACGCAGAAGCGGCGCACTCGTTTCGCAACCCGATTCACCGTACCAGGGCGTCCATCCTGGGCAGACCCCGGGCGGTGAATAGCTGTCTGGCAACGGCCTCGTGCCGACGCGAGACAGTTCTTTGTTAACTTGATCAAGGAGAAATGTGATGGCAACTGCGAAGAAAGCTGCGGCAAAGAAATCTGCCGCGAAGAAACCCGCCGCCAAGAAGTCGGCAGCGAAGAAGGCCCCGGCGAAGAAGTCGGCGGCGAAGAAGGCTCCGGCCAAGAAGGCGGCGAAGAAGGCTCCGGCGAAGAAGGCCGCAGCGAAGAAGGCACCGGCGAAGAAGGCCGCAGCGAAGAAGAAGCCAGCGGCGAAGAAGGCCGCTGCGAAAAAAAAGCCGGCTAAAAAGGCCGCTGCGAAAAAGGCCCCAGCGAAGAAAAAGGCCGCTGCCAAGAAGCCGGCGAAAAAGGCCGCTGCGAAGAAGGCTGCGAAACCTGCTGCCAAAAAGGCACCTGCCGCTCCTGCCGCCCCTGCCCCCGCGAAGCCCGCGGCGGCACCGGCTGCAAAGACGGCTCTCAGCCCGCAAGCAGCATGGCCTTTCCCGACGGGCAACAAGCCCTGAGGCCAAGGTTTTGTGCTTCACTAAACCCGGCTTCGGCCGGGTTTTTTCATGACTCGCCGACCTGTCTCTTCAACGAGCGCTTGGCCCTGCGTTCGCGAAACCAAAGACGGCGTGGTGATCGATTTGAGCGTCGTCCCCGGTGCCAAGCGCACCGAGCTCAGCGGAGTGCATGACGGCGCGTTGCGCGTGCGTCTCGCCGCACCACCGGTCGACGGCAAGGCGAACGACGAACTGCTGCGCTGGCTTGCCGCTGAATTGGCTCAACCGCGGCGCGCGGTGTCGCTGCTGCGCGGCACCTCATCGCGGCGCAAGCAGGTGCTCGTAAAGGTCGCCCTCGCCGATGTGCTGACCTGGTTGCTGGCTCAGCCGAGCCTGCACTGACGCCGCACGCGAGAGCTCACATCGGCAGCGTGTCGGCGAAGCCGTGAGGCGATGTCACAGGCTCTGCGGAAGCGGTTGCTACCTGCGCTGCGTCACTGCTGAGCACGGATTCGAGATGGCGCTCGCGGCCGCGCTGGACCGCAGCATGCGTGCTCGCGCGGCGCGTTTCCGACATTTCCTTTTGCAGCTTCTCGACCTGCTTGCGCAGCTGCAGTCCCTGCTGAACCGCATGCTGGCGTGCCCGGTCGACCTTGTCGAGCTGGAGCCTCAATGTGCCGAGACTGCGCCCATACCACCAGCGGCACGCGCCCCAAACGGCGGCGCACAAGGCGGCGGCCGCGCTCCAAGTGATCCAGCTTGCTTCCATGATCCCGGCATTTCGGCCGATCATGGCAAAACTGTAGGACCAAATTCTCAAGCCGCCAAAACGGCAGGATCGATGCGGTGGTTCTGGCCGCCGCGGCACGCAATCTTGAGGGCGCCGACGCGGTTGCCGAGCGCCACGCAACGCATGAGCGGCCAACCTCGCTCCAGCCCGTAAAGCAGCGCGGCACGGAACGCATCGCCGCAGCCGGTGGGGTCGACGACCTCGGTCGCCGCGACACCGCTGACGTGAGTGCGCACCCCTTGCTGCCACAGGTCGCATCCCTGCGCGCCGAGCGTGACGATGACGCCTTTCAAATGCGAGCGCGACAAGGATTCGAGGGTCTCGCCGGTGCGCTCACACAGCATGCGGCCTTCGTAGTCGTTGACGGCGACCCAGCTCGCTTGCTCGACGAAGCGCTTCAGCTCGGCGCCGTCGAACATCGGCAATCCTTGGCCCGGATCGAAGATGAACTCGATGCCGGCCGCGGCCAATTGCGCTGCGTGCTGCAGCATCGCGTCACGCCCATCGGGCGCGACGATCGCGATGCGCACATCGTCGCGCGCCGGCACGACATTCAAATGCGCCGACTGCATCGCGCCGGGGTGAAACGCGGTGATCTGGTTGTTGTCGATGTCGGTGATGATGATTGCCTGTGCCGTGTAGCTGTCGGGCACGACCCGAACGTACTCGGCGCTCGCGCCCCACGATTGCAGGCGTTGCAAATACTCGTGCCCGTCGCTGCCGACGGTGGCCATCACCAGCGGCTCGCCGCCGAGCTGGCGCAGGCTGTAGGCGATGTTGCCGGCGCAGCCGCCGAACTCGCGTCGCAAGGTCGGCACGAGGAACGACACGTTGAGGATGTGCACTTGCTCGGGCAGGATCTGCTGCGCGAAGCGGCCCGGGAAAGTGGTGATGGTGTCGAATGCGAGAGATCCGCAGATCAAGGCCGGCATGAGCGCTCCGAGTTCAGGACTGTTTCAGGGGTAGAAGAGTTCGACGGTGTAGCCGGTGACGCGCGCGCTGCCGGCTGAAAAGAGCAGCTGAAGCGCCGCATCGCCGCCCGCTTGGATCACCGAGAGCGGGGCGCGAAAGTCGCGCGGCGCGAGCGCGCGGCGTGCGATCAGCTGACCGTTCGGGTCGGTCAAGCTCAGCTCGATCCATGGGCTGGAGACCGGCAATGCGCCGCGGTTGCGCAAGGTGACGGTCAATCGAAAGTCATCGCTGCCCGGCGCGGCACGCGAGAGCGACGTACTGTCGACGCTCACGTCGTCGATGCGGCGCGGTGCGTCGATGCGGCAGTCGGCGAGCTCGCACCACGCGCCGAGCAGCGCGCGGGTCTGCGGCCATTGCGCGGCGAAATGGTCGCGGAAATGGTGACCGATTTGCAGCAGCAGCGAGATCAGCAAAAGGACCGCTGCCAGCGACAGCGTGACGCGCGCCCAGGGCCTGCGCCAGCGCTCTTGCCGCTCGGCATGGCGCACGAAGGCCGGCGTGCCGCTGCCGGCTTTCTTGCCGGTCGGCGGCATGTCGCGCAGCGGCAGTGCCTCGTCGCCGTTGTCGGCGAGCAGCTCGGTGTTGAATTGCGCGTCGGCGAAGTCGGCCCGGTCGCGCGAGGCCACTGATTCGGCCGGCGAGTGATCGACGTCGTCTTGCTCGGGCCGAAAGAAGCGCGACGCGATACGGTCGTCTTCGTCGAGCTCGGCGACCGTCTGCTCACCAGCATCGGAAAAGGCTTCGCGACGTTGCTCGGCTTGCGCGCTTGCCTGCTCGGCGCTGCGCGGGATCCATGGCGGCGGCTTGTCGCGCTCGAGATCGAAGAGCCCTTCGAGGGCGTTGAACACCTCGTCGCAACGGCCGCATCGAACCCAGCCTTCGGAGACTTTGAGCTGGTCTTGCACCACACGAAAAATCGTGCCGCAGGAGGTGCAACGCGTGGCCATGCTCATGGCGGAATCATGCCATGCGACTTCACGTGCTCCGCTGCGCAGTCATCAGGATCCAGCCGTCTTCTTCGTCGCTGACCGACAGCGAACACCAAGGCGAATACGCGTCGATGAGCTCATCGGCCTGGCGCTGCAGAATGCCCGCGAGAACCAGGTGGGCGCCGATGTCAAGGTGCGCGCAGAGCAGCGGCGCGAGCAGCTTGAGCGGTGTCGCGAGGATGTTGGCGAGCACCAGCGGATAGACGCCGACGGCTGCGTCGGGCAGACCGGCGTTGAGCGTCACGCCGTTGGCCTGCGCGTTGGCGCGCGCCGCGGTGACAGCGGCCGGGTCGATGTCGACGGCGTCGATCGCGCGCGCGCCGTGCAGCGCGCTCGCGATCGCCAGAATGCCCGATCCGCAGCCGTAGTCGAGCACCCGTGACCAGCGCGCCGCATTCGCGTGCCGCGCGATCCAGCGCAAGCACATGCGTGTGGTGGGGTGCGTGCCGGTGCCGAACGCGAGCCCGGGGTCGAGGCGAATCACCCGAGTGGCGGCGGCCGGCGCCTCGTGCCAGCTCGGTACGATCCAGAAGCTCGGCGTGATCTCGACCGGCGTGAATTGCGATTGGGTGAGGCGCACCCAGTCCTGCTCTTCGACCCGACTTAACGACTGCACATGAATCGCGTGAGCCCAGTCTTGCGCGAGCAGCAGCGTCGCCGCATCGGTGGCATTGGCCTCGGTGTCGAACAAGGCCTTGATCACCGATCGCTGCCAGCCGGGACGCGGCGCCGGCATCCCCGGCTCGCCGAACAGCGCGTGCTCGGCGCTGCTGCCGGCATCGGCATCCTCGACCGACACCGACAGCGCGCCGAGCTCGTCGATCAGCGCGTCGGAGACCGGCTCGACGCAGTCTTCGGGGGCGAGCAGCAACAGCTCGAACATCGCGACCGCAATCTCAGCGCTTGTGCTGGCCCATCCAGCCTTCGAGGTAGTGGATGCTGGTGCCGCCTTCGACGAACTTCGCGTCGGCCATCAGCTCGCGGTGCAGCGGGATGTTGGTCAAGATGCCTTCGACGACGGTCTCGGACAGCGCGATGCGCATGCGTGCCAGCGCCTGTTCGCGCGTATCGCCGTGAACGATGATCTTGCCGATCATCGAGTCGTAGTTCGGCGGCACGAAGTAGTTCGTGTAGGCATGCGAATCGACCCGCACGCCCGGCCCGCCCGGCGGGTGCCACATCGTGATGCGCCCCGGTGATGGCGTGAACTTGTACGGGTCTTCGGCATTGACCCGGCACTCGATCGCGTGGCCGCGCATCTCGATTTGCCGCTGCGCGAACGGCAGCTTCTCTCCGGCGGCGACCCGAATCTGCATCTGCACGAGGTCGATCCCGGTGACGAACTCGGTGACCGGGTGCTCGACCTGAATCCGCGTGTTCATCTCGATGAAATAGAACTCGCCGTTCTCGTAGAGGAATTCGAAGGTGCCGGCGCCACGGTAGTTGATTCGCTTGCAAGCCGCAGCGCAACGCTCGCCGATGCGCTCGATGACGCGACGCGGGATGCCCGGCGCCGGCGCCTCTTCGATGATCTTTTGATGGCGACGCTGCATCGAGCAGTCGCGCTCGCCGAGCCAAACGGCGTTCTTGTGCTGGTCGGCCAGCACCTGGATCTCGATATGGCGCGGGTTCTCGAGGAACTTCTCCATGTACACGGCCGGGTTGCTGAACGCCGCGCCGGCTTCGGCGCGTGTCGTCTGCACCGCGTGGATCAGCGCCGCTTCGGTGTGGACGACGCGCATGCCGCGCCCGCCGCCGCCGCCGGCGGCCTTGATGATCACCGGGTACCCGACCGTGCGGGCGATGCGGATGATTTCTTTCGGGTCTTCGGGCAGCACACCGTCGGAGCCGGGGACGCAGGGTACGCCCGCCTTGATCATCGCCTGCTTGGCGGCGACCTTGTCGCCCATCGCGCGAATCGCGTCGGGCGTCGGCCCGATGAAGGTGAAGCCGCTGCGCTCGACGCGCTCGGCGAAGTCGGCGTTCTCCGACAGGAAGCCGTAGCCGGGGTGGATTGCTTCGGCGTCGGTCACTTCGGCGGTCGAGATGATCGCCGGCATGTTGAGGTAGCTCTGCGCCGACGCTGCCGGCCCGATGCACACCGCCTCGTCGGCCAGCTTGACGTATTTGGCGTCGCGGTCGGCCTCTGAATAGACGACGACCGACTTGACGCCGAGCTCGCGGCAGGCTCGTTGGATTCGAAGGGCGATCTCGCCGCGGTTGGCGATCAGTATTTTTTTGAACATGGGGTCTCCGCGGCTCAATCGCCCCGCACGCTGCGCGTGCAGTGCAATTTGGCTTCGCCGCTGCGCGGGTCTGCGACCCGCTGGTCGCCGCGGTTGGCGATCAGTATCTTTTTGAACATCGAGTCGTCGCTCACTCGATGATGAAAAGCGGCTGTCCGAACTCGACGGCCTGGCCGTTCTCGCACAGGATGCGGGTGATCGTGCCGGACGTGTCGGCCTCGATCTCGTTCATGATCTTCATCGCTTCGATGATGCAGATCGGCTCGCCTTCCTTGACCGCCGATCCGACATCGACGAGAGCCTTGCCACCCGGGCTGGCCGAGCGATAGAAGGTGCCGACCATTGGCGACTTCACGGTGTGGCCGGTCGGCGGCGGAGGCTCAGCCGGAGCGACAGGTGCGGCCGGGGCAGCGAGCGGTGCTGCGACCGGCGCGGCAATCGTCATTGCCGGCATCGCCATCGCATGCACCGGCGGCGCCGGTTCGGTCTTGACGATGCGCACCTTGCCGTCGGCCTCGGTGATTTCGAGCTCGGAGATATTCGATTCCGAGACGAGGTCGATCAGCGTCTTGAGTTTGCGAAGGTCC